>JACMRC010000530.1 GCA_014376655.1 Mucilaginibacter sp.
CTGGTTGAAGGTTATGCAGACGTTATATCGGTACACCAGGCGGGGATTGAGAATGTGGTAGCAGCATCGGGCACGTCGTTAACTGTCGGGCAGATAAGGCTGATAGGTCGCCTTACCAAGAACATCACCATTTTATATGATGGCGACGCGGCAGGTATAAAAGCTGCAGTACGTGGATTAGATCTAATCCTGGAAGAAGGGCTAAACGTAAAGGTAGTGCTGTTCCCGGACGGGCATGACCCGGATTCGTACGTGCGATTAGTAGGTACCGCAGGTTTCAAGAAACATATAGAGGACAATAAGAAGGACTTCATCCTTTTCAAAACCAGCTTGCTGTTAAAAGAAGCCGGTAATGATCCTATAAAGAAAACAGAGGTAATACGGGATATTGTAGAGAGCATAGCCAAGATCCCTGACTCTATAAAAGCATCGGTATTTATCAAAGAGTGCAGTCACATCTTGCAGATAGATGAGCGCGCGTTGTTGTCTGAGCTGAACAAAATGCGGCAGGCCAAAGCTAAAAAAGATAGCCAGCAACCTAACGGCCGTATGGCAACGCCGGTAGATGAATATCCTGAAGATTACCCGGTGGTAGTTGAAGAGCCGAAGGAAACCTTCTCGCAGGAAAAGGAGATAGTGCGCCTGCTGTTGCTATACGGTAACAAGATGATTGATTGGGATGGCATTGCCAATACCTATATCGGTCCGTTTATGGTAGCAGAGTTGAATGATGTAGAGTTTGATTACCCGGTAGTTAAAACATTTATTGAGCTATACAGCAAAGAGGTTGAGAACGGCGTGTTGCCCGAGGAGCAGCACTTTATACATTACCCGGACAAAGAAATTGTTGACCTGGCAGTTACACTAATTACCAGCAAATACACGTTAAGTGAAAATTGGTACGAAATGCATAAGATATTGACCAGCGATGAGCAGGCTAATATGAAAGCGACTATTTTGGGTGCTATATTCCACCTTAAAATGCATAAGGTTGGCAAAATGCTGGACAACCTGCGTAAGGAACTGCAAAACGCTGTAAGCGACGAGGACCAGGACATATTGCTTAATCAATACATGCGGATGAAGAAGGTAGAGAAAACGATATCTGATTATTTGGGGTCGGTAATACTTAAATAGAACTATGAGGTATTTATATCTTGTAATAGCTTTTTTAACTCAATGCTTTGTTGTTATAGTGTTTTTTGATGCCTTCAATTTGACTATGTTGTCGATATTGTATTTTTCTATTGTGATGCTTGGTGTTTTTTGTTTCACCAGGAACACTAAGCCGTTAAAAGACGCTGGCTGGGGGATTTTATTTGGCAGTTTAATAGTGGCGACATTGTGCGTTGTTATAATTATTGGTTGGTCAAGTTTTTTAGTACATGGCAACTCACAATGATTTGGGCCGCCACGGCGAAAGCCTGGCAAAGGCCCACTTAGAAGCAGCGGGCTATGAAATATTGGATGAGAACTGGACCCACGGTAAAGCCGAGATAGACCTTATTGCATATAAAGACAAGGTTATTATATTTGCCGAGGTAAAAACCCGCACCGGTAACGGTTTTGGCGAACCAGAGGACTTTGTAGACAACCGCAAGCAAAAGCTATTGGCCAAGGCTGCCGACGAATACATATACATGATGGACCATCAAGGCGAGGTGCGGTTTGATATTATAGCTATATTATTTAAGGATAAAATAAATTACAAATTAAACCATATAGAGGATGCCTTTTGGCCCTCTGCTGATACATTATGAAGAACAGATCATTACTTTTTATTGCTGCCGCAGCACTTTTTATTTATAGCTGTACGGGCTGTAAGGATAAAACTAAAACAACTAACCAGGTTAACAGTGTAGATATCACCCTGTTTTCGCCGGGTGCTTATAATTATAGCGGTGGCGACACGGTTAAGATAATGGCCAAATACCCGGCATCGCTAAAAGTAGATTCGGTTGTGTACTCTTTAGATTCGGTAAGAATTGCGTCTGTAAAAGATTCATCATATATCCAGATACTGACCGATACATTGAAACTAGGTACAAAATTGGTATCAGCTAAAATTTACCAGGGGGGTAAGGTTCAGGATATATCAACTAATATCTACTTAAAATCAGGTAAAGAGCCCGAGAAGTTAACTTATAAGGTAATTAAAAAATTCCCCCATGATACCTCTGCTTATACCGAAGGGTTGTTGTACCACGATGGGTTTTTGTATGAAAGTACCGGCGTTGCGGGCCATTCTGAGATAAGAAAGGTAGAACTGGAAACAGGTAAAGTAATACAGCGCCAAAAACTGGCAAATAAGTACTTTGGCGAAGGCAGCGCGATTGTGGGCGATAAAATTGTGATGTTTACCTGGAAAGAAAAAGTAGGTTTTGTATTTGATAAAAATACCCTAAAGCCGCTTAGCCAGTTTAACAATAACGTAGGTATTGAAGGTTGGGGCGTTACTTACGATGGTAACAAAATCTATCTTGACGACAGTACAAACCGCATTTGGTTGTTAGATAAGAACGATTACCATCAAACCGGCTATATTGATGTTTTTGATAATCATGGCCCGGTTGAGCAAATTAATGAGCTGGAATATATTGACGGTAAAATATATTCGAACATTTACACTTACGATACCATAATAATTATAAACCCTAAAACCGGCGCGGTGCTTCAAAGCGTTAATTTGGTAAATCTTTGGCCGCAAGCCGAAAGGCCAAAAAAATTCGATGGCGAACAAAATGTACTTAACGGTATTGCCTGGGACGCTAAAGGTAAACGCCTTTTCATAACCGGCAAAAAATGGCCATGGGTATACCAGGTTGAGTTTATGAGGAAATAAGCCCCCCAACCCGCTAAAGGGGGAGCAATAAAAATAATAAAGCCGCTTTGAGTTTTTCAAAGCGGCTTTATATTTATGCCATTCAACTCCCCCTTTAGGGGGCTGGGGCGAGAGCTATCGCCAGGCCTTGTACTGATTGATCAATCCATTGGTTGATGAATCATGACTGTTAACCTCGCTGTTGTCCTTTAACTCAGGTAATATTTTGCCGGCTAATTGCTTGCCCAGCTCAACGCCCCATTGATCGAAGCTGTAGATGTTCCAGATAATGCCTTGTACAAATATTTTATGCTCATACATAGCTATCAACGAACCTAAGCTGCGTGGTGTGATCTTTTTAACCAGGAATGAGTTGGTAGGGCGGTTGCCTTCAAACTCTTTGAATGGTGCCAGTAACTCAATCTCTTCTGCCGATTTACCTGCTGCCTTTAATTCGGCAACAACCTCATCATGGCTTTTACCATTCATTAAAGCTTCTGTCTGTGCGAAGAAGTTTGATAATAACATATTATGATGCTCGCCCAGTGGATTGTGTGATTGTGCCGGAGCGATAAAGTCGCAAGGGATAAGTTTAGTACCCTGGTGTATCAACTGGTAAAATGCGTGTTGCCCGTTAGTGCCAGGCTCGCCCCAGATAATTGGGCCGGTTTGGTAGTCTACATGCTTGCCGTTACGGTCTACATGCTTGCCGTTGCTTTCCATGTCGCCTTGTTGGAAATAAGCCGCAAAGCGGTGCATATATTGGTCGTATGGCAAAATGGCATTAGTTTCGGCCTCGAAGAAGTTGTTGTACCAAATGCCTATTAAAGCTAATATGGTCGGCAGATTTTCTTCTGGTGGCGCGGTTTTAAAGTGGTTATCCATGGCATGTGCACCCTGTAAAAGCTCAACAAAGTTTTCATAGCCTACGCTTAATGCAATAGACAAACCAATTGCGCTCCATAAAGAATAACGGCCTCCCACCCAATCCCAAAACTCAAACATGTTTTTGGTATCGATACCAAATTTGCCAACCCCATCTGCATTGGTAGATAATGCTGCGAAGTGTTTGGCTACATCCTCATCCTTACCACCGCTTTTAATGAACCAGTCGCGTGCGCTGTGGGCGTTTGCCATAGTTTCTTGCGTGGTAAATGTCTTTGACGCGATAAGGAACAGTGTTGTTTCTGCATTCAAGCCTTTTAAAGTTTCGGCTATATGGGTGCCATCAACGTTTGATACAAAATGCAGGTTTAAATGATTTTTGTATGATTTCAAAGCCTCGGTAACCATTACCGGCCCTAAATCGGACCCACCTATACCAATGTTTACTACATCAGTAATAGCTTTGCCGGTATAACCTTTCCATGAACCGGAGATTATGGCTTCACTAAATTCTTTCATGTGTTGCAATACCTTGTTTACATCAGGCATTACATCTTTACCGTCAACCAAAATAGGTGTATTGCTTTGGTTACGCAAAGCGATGTGCAGTACCGGGCGACCTTCGGTAGCATTAATTACGTCGCCGCTAAACATAGCGTTTATTGCATCATTTAGCCTACACTCTTTAGCCAACTGTAGCAATAAAGCAATAGTTTGATCTGTAATGCGGTTCTTGGAGTAATCCAGTAAAATATCTTCAAACTGGACAGAAAATTTAGCAAAGCGCTCATTATCAGAATCAAATAAACCTTTAAGGCTTTCTGATACTACGTCGATATAATGATCGGCTAAATATTTATAAGATTGGGTGGTGGTAAAATCAATATTTGGCAGCATAATTGGTTGTGTTTAGTAAACAAAAATAGAATTTAATATTTAGGTACATATTAAATTTAAAA
>JACMRC010000531.1 GCA_014376655.1 Mucilaginibacter sp.
GAGGGGTGTGCCGAATATTGCAATGTACCCGAAGGATAATGCCTGCCTATCCCCGATAATTTAACTTTTATTGAAGCTGCATCATTACCCGAAACTTTCTTCACTGTTTGGAGCAATGTGTTTGACCGCGCACAACTACACCCCGGCGAAAGCTTGTTGTTCCACGGTGGCTCAAGTGGTATCGGTGTTACGGCTATACAAATGGCAAAGGCTTTAGGCAGTACGGTTTATGTAACTGCAGGGTCTGACGAAAAATGTAAGTTTTGCGAAGAACTTGGTGCCGATAAAGCCATCAACTATAAAACCGAAGATTTTGTAGCGGTGATAAAGGAAATAACCAATGCCAAAGGTGTTAACGTTATTTTAGATATGGTAGGCGGAGACTATACACCGCGCAACCTGCAATGCTTAGCTGATGATGGCAGACTGGTACTCATTAACATGATGGAAGGTAAGGATACACAGATTGACTTGTCATTGATTTTGCGTAAGCGGCTTACCATAACCGGCTCCGCATTAAGGGCAAGGGATGTTGGTTTTAAAAGTGCCATTGCTTCGGCGCTTCAAAAAAATATCTGGCTGCTAATAGCGTCGGGGCAAATAAAACCGGTTATTAATGCCATATTCCCTGCAAGCAAAGCGGCCGATGCTCATAGCCTAATGGAAAGCAGTGCGCATATCGGCAAAATTGTACTGACCTTTTAAGCGACGTTAGTTACGCCAGGACTTATTAAAATAACGTGTGCCTTATATACATTTACTTGTGATTGAATGCGCTTTATCTGCCGTCTTTTCCGTATTTTTGTATAACTCCCGGTAGTTTTTTTCGCTTACCAAATAGCCTGATAACATAAAAGTATTCTTTTTATATTTATATTATTAATATACAGCTATTTAACGTAAAAAATACCTGTAAAAAACGCGTGAATAAGGTGTACAAACGCGTGATATAATGTAATAATTGCGTGAAAACGTGCGATAACTGCGTGAAATCGCGTGATATAATGCAATAATTATGCTTGATTAATAGTACGTTATGATGTATATTTTTTAAAAGATTGAGCCTAAACAACGACTGATTTAGGTACATAAATAACTTAGGTGATAAGTAGTGAAAAAAAACTCAATTATGTGTTTTAATATTGTATTATAAACCTTAACTTTGCGCCCTGAAATAGCGCGAAAAGGTTTCAAGTTATTTCAACAAAGTATATTTTAAAAAATACCCGGTTATATATGCCAAACATTGGAAAAATATCACGGATCATCGGTCCGGTAGTCGACGTTAGTTTTGCAGAGAATGCACATCTTCCTAAAATTTACAGCGCGTTAGAAATCACTAAAGATAACGGCCAAAAGGTTGTTTTAGAGGTTCAACAACACTTAGGCGAAGACCGCGTACGTGCGGTTGCCATGGATTCGACAGATGGTTTATTACGTGGCATGCCCGTATTAGACTTGGAGTCGGCTATTAAAATGCCTGTTGGTGATGCTATTAAAGGTCGTGTATTTAATGTAGTTGGTGATACTATTGATGGTATTGCTAACTTAGATAAAACCAATGGTCGCCCAATACACGCTGCTCCTCCGCGTTTCGAAGATCTTTCTACAGAGTCTGAGATATTGTTTACCGGTATTAAAGTTATTGACTTATTAGAGCCTTATGTAAAGGGTGGTAAAATTGGATTGTTTGGTGGTGCCGGTGTAGGTAAAACCGTATTAATTCAAGAACTGATCAACAACATCGCGAAAGCGTATGATGGTTTGTCAGTATTTGCCGGTGTGGGTGAGCGTACACGTGAAGGTAATGACCTTTTGCGTGAGATGTTAGAATCGGGCATTATAAAATATGGTGATGCATTTATGCATTCAATGGAAGAAGGTGGTTGGGATTTAACTAAGATCGACAACGAAGCTTTAAAAGAATCAAAAGCAACCTTCGTTTTCGGACAAATGAATGAGCCTCCCGGTGCACGTGCACGTGTGGCTTTATCAGGTTTAACTATCGCTGAGTATTTCCGTGATGGTGATGCAGACGGTAAAGGCCGTGATATATTATTCTTCGTTGATAACATCTTCCGCTTTACACAAGCAGGATCAGAAGTATCAGCGTTATTAGGGCGTATGCCTTCGGCAGTAGGTTACCAGCCAACCTTGGCAACAGAAATGGGTACCATGCAGGAGCGTATTACTTCAACCAAACGTGGTTCAATTACATCAGTACAAGCGGTTTACGTACCTGCGGATGATTTAACTGACCCAGCACCGGCAACAACATTTGCCCACTTAGATGCTACTACTGTATTATCACGTAAAATTGCCGAGTTAGGTATCTACCCTGCGGTGGATCCATTGGATTCAACTTCACGTATCTTGAGCCCGTCTATCTTGGGTGATGAGCACTACAATACAGCTCAACGCGTTAAAGAAACTTTACAACGTTACAAAGAGTTACAGGATATCATCGCCATTTTAGGTATGGACGAGTTATCTGAAGAAGATAAATTGGTAGTATCGCGCGCTCGTCGTGTTCAGCGTTTCTTGTCTCAGCCATTCTTTGTGGCAGAGCAGTTTACCGGCTTACAAGGTGTATTGGTTGATATTAAAGATACCATTAAAGGCTTTAACATGATTATGGATGGCGAAGTAGATCAATATCCTGAAGCAGCATTTAACTTAGTTGGTAGCATAGAAGACGCTATCGAAAAAGGTAAAAAATTATTAGAAGAAGCAAACGGGTAAATGTGCGGATGAGTAGATATGCAGATGTGCAGATTCCTGCCAATCACATATTTACTCATCAATAAACATTTGCACATCTGCACATACGCACATTTGCACATCAATTAAAATGACATTAGAAATTCTTACTCCCGATAAAAAAGTGTTTGAAGGCGAGGCTACTTCGGTAACCCTTCCGGGCACTTTGGGCTCTTTCGAGATCTTAAACCATCACGCCCCTATTATCTCTACTTTGCAGGATGGTAAATTAGTTGTGCGCGCCGGTGGTAAAGAAGAAACTTTTATTATTAAAGGGGGCGTAGTTGAAGCATTAAACAATGTAGTAACTGTTTTAGCCGAAGGCATAGAACAACGCTAATTCTTTTTAAAGTATTTTAAAAAGCCTGGATTTATCCGGGCTTTTTTGTTTTGCCCCACCGTAGAGACGCAATGCATTGCGTCTCCCGCTGACAGGCATTGCGCGCAAATAGACGCAAAGCTTTGCGTTTCTACGTTCAATTTATCGTTTCTATTGTCATCCCCCTCTAATTTTACTCCCCGTTTCACCGACACTAATGCGGCGTTCACCGAGTAAAACAGGGCATGTGTCGTTTATACACCATTTGGCTGTAACGTTTTGTAAATGAGCTCGTCTTATGGATGTATTTAAAATAACAAAACGAAAACATTATAATATATAAGATCATGAAAACAAGAATCATAACCCTAATCACTTTAGCAGCTATAGCATTAAGTGTATCAGTAGCCCACGCAGCTACAACTAATAATAACAACACTGCAACTGCTGTAAATGTAGCAGTAAACAACATCAACAAAATTGAAGCATCAGGCAACGTTGAAGTTTACATTGTAAACGGCGATAAAGACGAAGTAAAAGTTTACGACAAATACTACGAGCAAAACGCTTTGGTACAAGGCAAAGACGGTGTATTGCGCATCTCATCATACGCTAAAGACAAATTGGTAGTATTAGTTACTGTTGCCGACTTACGTGCCATCACAGCTTATGACAATGCAGTAGTAAAATCGTATGGTAAACTATCAGCAATTGAATTGACCGTTAACTTAAACAACAACGCATCAGCACAGTTAAACCTGAATGTTTTTGCTGCTAACTTTACAGTAAACAACCATTCAACAGCTAACCTGTCTGGTACAGTTAATGATTACAATGTAAACTACAGCCAGTCATCAAGCATTAACAAAACAGACTTAACAGCTGTTAACGTAACCGAGAAAAACACGACTAAAGAAACTGCCCGCCTTGCCGAAGAAAAAATGGCAAGCTTGTAATCAAGCAACCACTTGCAAAAGTTCACTATATATGTTAAAAAAAAGGGAGCCAATCGGCCCCCATTTTTTTTGTAACTTCAGGGCAATATTTGTCGTCTAACAAAAAACAGTACATTTAATTATTAATTTTCACCAATAAACATCTATCATGGAAAAAGCTTACTTAACTGCGCTAACTGTATTTGCGGGTATCTCATTACTACTATTATCATCATGCAGGTTAAATTGTGTAAAAGGCTCGGGTAAAGCGGCTTCCGAAAATCGGAAGGTGACTGATTTTACCAAACTGGACATTTCGGGCAGTTACAAGGTGGTTTTAAAGCAGGATAGTTCATTAAGTGTATCAATAACTGCGGATGATAATTTGCTTAAATACATTAAAACAGAAGTAAGCGGCGATAAGCTAAAGATCTCTACCGGTAACAAAAATATCTGTACTGATGGAGATATGGTTATCACTATCGGTGTACATAATTTAGAAGCTATACATGCATCAGGCGCAATAGATATTAAATCGGACGGTAAGATAGTAGCTAAAAACTTCGGCTTCGACCTGTCGGGCGCTACTAAAATTAATATGGATTTAGACGCGGCAGATGTTAGTACTGACGGCAGCGGCGTAACCGAAGTTACTTTGCGGGGCCAGGCCAGTTCGCATCACGTCGATCTTAGCGGCGGCGGTAAAATACACGCGTTTGATTTTATAGTAGGCAACTACAATATAGAAACATCAGGTGCCAGCGATTGCGATATAAATGTATTGCATGAGCTATCGGTAAACAGCAGCGGCGCGTCTGATATAAAATATAAAGGCAACCCAACCACTATTAATAATAAAAAGGCAGGCATTTCATCAATCACAAAAGTTAATTAAATAAATAATCACAATTGTCGCGGAATGCCTATTCAGGCTTTCTGCGGCGCATTAAAATCTTATCACAATCATCATGAAAAAAGCAGGTAAAATTGTTGCTTATGTAGCAGCACTTATAGTTGTACTATTAATTGGCGTAGTAACCTACGTAACCCAAGCTCTACCTAACGTGGGCCCTCCCGAAGATATTAAAGTTGAATTAACGCAGCAGCGTATTGAGCGTGGAAAATACCTGGTACGTAACGTTTTGCAATGTGTTGATTGCCACTCTAAACGCGACTGGACAAAATTAGGTGGTCCCATTGACACCACCACTCTTGGTGGTGGCGGCGAATTGTTTGACGCAGCAGGAGCGGGTTTTCCCGGCGAAGTTTATGTGCCAAACATCACCCCTTATAAATTAGCCGGCTGGACTGATGGCGAATTGTTTAGAGCCATAACCACGGGCCAAAGAAAAAACGGAGATGCAATATTCCCGTTAATGCCGTGGCCTTATTATTCAAAACTTGATCGCGAGGATATATATGATGTTATTGCTTATATCCGTTCGCTTAAACCGGTAAAAGCTGATTATCCAAAATCAAAGCTTGATTTCCCGCTAAATATTATTGTGCATACTATGCCTAAAAAAGCCGAGTTGGGAACCAGGCCCGACCCTAAAGATACCCTGAAATTTGGCGCGTACCTGGTGCAGGCAAGTGCTTGTATGGAATGCCATTCTCAGGACGATAAAGGTACTTTGTTACCGGGGCTTGAGTTTGCCGGTGGCCGTGCGTTTAAAATAAATGGCGGTACGGTAAAATCGGCAAATATTACCCCCGACCAGGCTACCGGCATAGGTAATTGGACAAAGGAAATGTTTATTGCTAAGTTTAAATCGTTAGATCGTAAAACCGCCGTGTCGGTTAAACCAGGTGATTTTCAGACTATTATGCCGTGGTATGGATACGGCGGAATGAGCCAAAATGAATTGGGAGCCATATACGCCTATTTAAAAACCTTAAAACCAGTTAGCAATACGGTAGTAAAATTTGTAGCTAATTAAAAATATTAAAATAATCATAAAAAAAGCCTGTGCAGATAAACTATCAACACAGGCTTTTTTAGTTTATCAGCTATTTAAACAACTTAAATTCTTCTATCTGGAAAGCATCAGCAAAAGTGCTTATGATGCGCCATCTATAAAACGAGAACGGTTGCGGGTTGGCAATTGGATAGTAAAAGAACCTTTTATATCTTGTATCAGCCTGTCCAATGGATGTCAGGTAATCGGCAAAACCAATGGTAAGTACTTGGTGGTCAAGCACAGTCCAGGTGTTGCCGTCATTAGATCCTTCAACATACCATTCCTTGGGGTCGCGGGTACTTTCAGAATCATTTCCATTTACTATTGCATAAAGCTTAACGGCAACCGGCCCTGCAAAACCTAATGTAGCAGTCTCGGGTACTTCAAAGGGCTTGTAGTATCCAAATTTGGTATCAATGTTACCATCAATCAACTTAAGCGACCCTTCATTGGGGCCCTGATCTATGTTTTCGTTGGTAGATGTGAACGATATATTTGAAAGTGTGATGTCGGTAGCGATTCCATCGGTAGTAACGTTTTTACTTACAGTAACAACACTGCCTTTATCGGTAGTAGCCGTTACCGAAAAGTTATTAAAGCTACCAAACGCAAATGATTGCAATGGTGATATCTCGGTACTGGTAGTGGTAGTAACATTACTGGTAACGGGGTCGATAGCGTTAAAGGTCCATATAATAGATTTAACATTGGCCTTTACATTCGCATTAAACTTAAGCTGGTACGGTTCGCCTGTTTTTGCGGTAGTAACCTGTAACACACTGTCCGGAACGATTGTTATATTAACATCTTTATGCGAAACGTTTCCTGTTTTCGACACCGTTCTCAGATCAACCAAATAAGTACCTGTTGCAAGGAAAGTATGGGTTGGTGATTGTTGAGTTTTTAAGGTGTCATCGCCAAATCGCCATTCTTGTACCGTGTAATCTTTTGCCAGGCTGGTAAACTTAAAAGTAAATCCGTCAGTTGGGCTGGGTGTAATGGTGTAGTCAGAAATTGGGTTTACAGGTGTAATCTCCGCAGCTACAGGTATTTCGTTTTTTGCGCAGGAAACGATTGTTACGGCGCAAAAAATCAATGCTAATGGTTTTAATAATGTTTTCATAGGTGATAGTGGTTTGTTTTTAATAAAAATAGAAGGTGAATTGTACTTGCATTAGTTATATGGTAGAGCTTGAATGATATTAAATAACTATAAATGACAATCTGCAAGTTTATACCGCACAGAATAGCCTATCGGAATTTAACATCATACAGGGCGATGTATGATTTCTTAACTATAGTTTTGATAATTAGGGCTTTGATTATATTATACGATATGGTAACTGGGGTAATGTTACGGGGTTCTTTATCTGTATAATACTATAATCATAGTAATTACAACAAAGTTAACAGCTTGTTTTAATTTAAGGTTAATTGTATTGTAAATATTACCAATAAGTCAGTGGCGAAGGTAGAGAAATCGTTTTTTGACATTATAGCCCGCTATTAGCTTGCTTCTAAACTCATTATCTAAAACTGTTTGTCGGGCCACAGGCGCTGTTGTTTAGGAGTATTTCTCGTATTTTTGTATAAGCCCAAACGCTGTTAAGGCAGCATATTTTTGCGGAATATCAATTAAGACAGCACGTAATAAATACAATCAGTACACAATGTGCTTATATACAGTAATTTAAGTATAAATGTATACTGTGAAATAGTGTGATCAGTTGTGAAATAGTGTGATAATGCTGTGATAGCGTGTGATTTGATGTATTATAAGTGTGGTAAACCGTACATTTTGATACGCAAAACTACCCCAAATGTAAAGTTTTAAAGGCGATTTCCCTGGTGGCGCTGTACAGGGAAATCGCGTTTAAAATTTCGCAGCAATTTTACCTGCCTTAAACAGGTGATGAATAGCTGTAAACCAATGCTTAACACAGCATAAATTTAATGTGTACAGCCAAAAAAGTTAAGTAAACGTTGTCATTTCATTAAATACAGCATAGAAATAACTGTGATAATTGTGGGCCCGGTATTGCTTTTTTGCCTAATTTTCGGTACTTTTGTATATAACAGAATACGCCCGACCGGGTA
>JACMRC010000532.1 GCA_014376655.1 Mucilaginibacter sp.
ATCATTATTAAAAATGCATCGTTAAGTACAGAAATGCGCTTACAGCCTAAGGCTATCAGTTTAGATGAGGTGGTAATAGGGTCGCAACGGGCATGGGACAATAACCTTGAAATATTTAAACAGCAGTTTTTAGGGTGGTCGCGCAATGGTAACCATTGTGTTATTTTAAACCCAAAAGTGGTGCATTTCACAACCAAAAAAAACTTATTGATGGCTAACGCCGATGAGTTTCTGATCATAGAAAACAAGCGTTTAGGCTATCGTATCCGTTACCTGTTGCAGGATTTTGGCTATAACTCATCCAACCGTACAACCCTATACCATGGCGAGTTTAGCTTTGAAGAGTTAAACGGAACAGATGCGCAAAAAAAGGAATGGGAGAAAAACCGGGCGGACACCTATAAAGGTTCGTTCAAGCATTTTTTACGATCTGTGTACGCTAATAATGTTTTAGAGAATGGCTTTATAACAAAGTGGGTATATGGTTATGGCAAGTTGAACAGCCTTGAAACTTTAACCGACTCGGATAAACTGGTTGTTATAAATATGCCTGTAAAGTTTGATACTTTAATTACCGCCATAGACAGCAACTTTATTTCCCTGAAATTCAAACAGCTGTACATTGCTTACGATCCAAAACAGGCCCTGGCTTACCGACGACTTGCAACCGACAAGGACAGGAAGACTGTTATCCAGGAAAAAACCGTCATTTTTGATCATGATGCATCGTTATTGAAGTTATCTACCCCACAAGCCGTCATCGATAGCAGAGGCAACTATACCGACTATCGCTCTTTTTTTATTAAGGGCTATTGGGCCAACGCGCGCATGGGCGAAGAGTTGCCGGTTGAATATGTACCACCGTTCGCCGAAATTCCGCGCGGCAATATGCCTGTTAACAAGCCGGTATATGCTTTGCAAAACTGGGCAAATAACTTGCCGCAGGAAAAAACCTACTTGCACATGGATAAGCCATATTATGCTTTGGGCGATACCATCTGGTTTAAGGGCTACTTAACCACCGGCAGCAGGCACCAACTATCATCAAAAAGCGGCGCTGTATATGTCGACCTGATCGACGAACAAAATAAGGCTGTAAAAACATTAAAATTACCTGTTAACCAAGGCACAATTGCGGGCAACATAACATTAGGCGAGGATATTAACGCAGGCAGTTACCGCATGCGTGCCCACACCCAATGGATGCGCAATGCAGGCGAAGATTACTTTTTCGACCATACATTTACCATAGGTAAGCCTGTCTTCGCGCTAAATAAAAACACTTCCCAGCCTGCTTTACAACAAACAGATGTTCAGTTTTTTCCCGAGGGAGGAAACCTGGTGACCTATATTAGTTCGCGCGTTGGTTTTAAAGCTACGGGAACAGACGGATTGGGTGTGCCTATAAGCGGTACCATAACTGATAATGACAATAACGCTGTGGCGCAATTAAATACACAACGCGCCGGCATGGGCAACTTTTTATTAAGGCCCCTGCCTGGTAAAAGCTATACGGCGAACGTTAAATTTGCCGATGGTACTACCAAAGATGTCATACTCCCGTCCGCAGTGTACCAGGGCTATACGCTTAGCGTTTATCAGCCTAATAAAGACAGCGTTTTAGTGCGGATACAAGCATCATCAGCTTTACAACACACCAAGCTTAGCCTTATAGCACATAGCAGCGGCGAATTGATCTATACAACCCCTATCGAGATCAATGGCGCAATGACCTCTGTTTGGTTAGATAAAAGCTCATTCCCCAGCGGGATAGCGCAGTTTACTATTTTTAATGCTGATAGCGAACCGTTGAATGAGCGCATTGCATTTATCAGGAATGTTGACCGGATGCAGTTATCCATTAAAACGCCGACAGCGATTTATAAAAGCAGGGAACATGTGCAGTTGGAGTTAGACGCGCATGACAGCGGCGGTGCGCCCATAGCGGCTAATTTTTCGGCAGCTGTTATCGACGAAAATAAAGTACCTATAGACGAAAATGCGGAGAGTACCATTTTTTCGAACCTGCTATTAAGCTCAGACATTAAGGGGTATATCGAGAAGCCTAATTATTACTTTAGCAAAGACAGCGATGATGTAAACAAAGCGCTGGATAACCTGATGCTGACCCAGGGTTACCGCAGGTTTGAGTGGCGATCGTTGCTGAATACGGTAAATACCAAACCTATATATGCTGATGCAGAATTAGGAGTTACCGCATCCGGAAGACTCGCACCTTTAAAAGGTGAGGCTTTGCCCAATACTAATATTTTATTAAATACGGTTAACATCAAGCCGGCTTTCCCGGCCGAAGGGGTGGGCGTTACAATATCAGGGACGGTTACCACCCTAACCCATAAGCTTTTGCCAAATGCCAATGTGTTATTGATATCGCTAAATGCCCGCATCAGGAAAATTACTACTACCGATGATAACGGCAGGTTTAAATTTGACAGCCTGATGTTTGCCGACAGCGCCAGGTTTGCGGTGCAGGCCAGAGACGCTAAGAATACCGACCATGTTATTATTACTACAGATAGCATCCCCAAGACTACTATTAGCGCCAAGCCAAACCTGGCAGATGTGAGCATTATAAAATCAATACTAAAAAAGGCCGAAGATGATGGCTACCCAGTGAAACTAACCGGGCCACATGTGTTAAAGCAGGTAAATATTAAAGCTATCAGGAGGAAGGACGATCCGGATATCTCTATCCAGGGACCGGCTCAACTGCCCGATGAAGAGTCGGCAGACAGGATAATCACCATTCCCGATAATGAGCCCGCCCTAACCTTGGGCATGTTCTTGCAAGCTAAGATTTCCGGCGTTATTGTCGAACCAGATAACTTGGGCCTCATGCACCTGGTTGATATGCGAACATCGATTAACGTTGCGACCGAAACGGTAAGTCGCGACGGCTTTGGAATTGTCTTAGACGGCGTTGCCGTAGGTGACAAGGTTGACGTTCATAATATATTGACCGGCGGTGTTTTACTTGAGGATATAGCGAGGATATTAGTAGTACGAACCAACCTTGCTATGGCTAATTCGGTTGGCAAGGGAATATTCATTATCACTAAATCTATGGCGAAACGCAAGCAATACAACCCGGCTATTGCCAACCTTCAACCCAAAGGCTTCAACAAAGTGCGCCAATTTTATTCGCCGCGTTATGACCGGCCGGATGATAACGCCAACAAATTGCCCGATTTACGTACCACCATATTTTGGGACCCATACATAAACACAGATGTTACCGGCAAAGCCATGCTCAATTTCTATAATGCAGACGGCCCGGGCACTTACCGCGTAGTAGTAGAAGGTATAAACGCCGCCGGCGAATTAGGCAGGCAGGTTTATACTTATAAGGTTGAGTGATGTAGTACAAATAAAATACTGCTTAGAACCCTCCTATTTTCTGACGAATAAGTCTTTGTAAAGGACACTATTTAAGTATTATATTTGTTACAACCTATCACCCAATCCAATGCGAACCTTTTTTAAATTGCTGTTTTTCATTGTATTATCCGTTACATCTACCCGGGTATTTGCTCAGGCTAAGTTTGATGTATCCGGAACTGTCACTAACGAAAAAGGCGAGCCCCTTAAAAGCGCTACCGTTTTTATAGGCGGCAGCAACCGGGTAATGCCTACCGACGAAGATGGCCGGTTTAAGTTTAAAGGCGTACCACAAGGCACTTTCCAGCTTTCGGTGCGGATGCTTGGCTTCGCCCCATTAACGCGAAATATTTTGGTGCAAAATACAGCTCTTAATATCAGAATGCGGTTGGAGCCAAAAGCCATAACTCTTAACGAAGTAAAAATAGGCCGTAAAAGTGCCTGGAACAAAAACTATAATTTGTTTAAAGAAAATTTTTTAGGCACATCGGCAAATGCAGCGCAATGTGATATAATTAACCCGGAAATTATAAATTTTAGTACCCAAAAGGGATTATTATTGGCGGATGCGGATGACTTTTTGATCATCAAAAACAATCGGTTGGGTTACCGCATCCATTACCTGCTCAAAGATTTCAGCCATGATAGTAAGGAAAACTTGACCCTTTATCATGGTGATTTTAGCTTTGAGGAATTAGAAGGTACAGATGCTGATAAAAAGAAATGGGCTAAAAACCGTGCGGAAACCTACCAGGGATCTTTTATGCATTTTTTGCGGTCGGTCTATACCAATAGTACTTTAGAAAATGGTTTTATAACAAGGCCGTTGTACAAAACAAATGTCCAGAAATATATAAGCGGTGGTGATAGATTTTCGTTTAAAAATGTAGAAGGAGTTACTGTAAGCGAACGCCTCGTAAAGTTTGACTCTCTGGTGTCGGCTATCAGCAATAACTTAATTGCATTCAAATTTAAACAGCTGTACGTTACATACGAACCGAGAAAAGCCGCCGCATTTAAAGATCGCGGACCTCGGAAGTTTGACATCGCTGTCGAAAAAAACGCGTCGATATTAAAATTAACTACCGATCAGTCTATCGTCGATCAAAAAGGCAGCTATGCAGATTATCGGGATTTCTTTATCAGGGGTAATTGGGCATTAAATCGTGTAAGCGACCAATTGCCGGTTGATTACCAGCCACCCATCGCGCCTGTATCACACAGAAATAACGAGGTAGATAAATTAACCATCGCTTTGCAAAACTGGACAGACAGCATCCCGCAGGAGAAAGTATACCTGCATATGGATAAACCCCATTACGCGCCCGGCGATACAATTTGGTTCAAGGGATATCTTACTACCGGCAGCAGGCATGAATTATCGGCGATTAGCGGCGCGGTGTATGTAGACCTGTTAAATGAACGCGATACGCTTATTAAAACTTTAAAACTGCCTGTAACCGCAGGTATGGTATCCGGTAATTTTATACTAAATGATGATTTAACCGATGGCACTTACCACATACGTGCCTATACTAAATGGATGCTAAACGCCGGTGTAGATTACATTTTTAACCGGGTATTTAATGTTGGTAACCCTGTAAAGATCGACAAGAAAAAAGACAAGCTACCTAACCTACAGCAAACGGATGTACAGTTTTTCCCCGAGAGCGGGAATTTAGTTAATGGCATTACATCAAAGGTGGCTTTTAAGGCAGTAGGTGTTAATGGCCTGGGGGCTACCGTTAGTGGTAAGGTAACCGATAATGATAACAACGAAGTGGCGCAGCTTGCCACGCTGCACGCCGGTATGGGCAGCTTCTTTTTGAAACCGCAACCAGGTAAAACGTATACCGCCAATATTAACTTTGCCGATGGTACTACCAAAAGCATTACCCTGCCAAAAGTTTTGGATGCAGGATATATATTAAGCGTTTACCAGCCTAATAAGGATAGTGTATTGGTGCGCATCCAGGCATCTGCTGGTTTGCAAAAATCAAGCGTTATACTGGTTGCACATAGTAGCGGCGAAACTATATTTGCCTCGCCGGTAGCAATAAACAGCGCTATAACATCGCTTTGGTTTGACAAGAAATTGTTCCCCGGCGGTATTGCCCAGTTTACCATTTTTGGTGCCGATAACGAGCCGCTTAACGAGCGTGTTGCATTTATTAAAGGTGATGATAAGATGCAGCTGACTGTTAAAACCGCGAAAACTGATTACAAAAGCAAAGAGCATGTACAGTTGGATTTAAGCGCTAATGATAGCGAGGGCGCACCGGTTCCGGGAAATTTCTCGATAGCGGTTATTGACGCAACCCAAATACCGGTAGACGAAACTGCGGAGAGCACCATATTCTCGAATATCCTGTTAACCTCAGATATTAGGGGCTATATCGAAAAACCCAATTATTATTTTACAGCCGAAACTGATACCATAAATACAGCATTAGATAACCTGATGCTGACACAAGGCTACCGCCGGTTTGAATGGAATACGCTAAACACAACTTTAGAAACCAAACCTGCTTTTGAAGCCGAAGGCTTGGGTTCATCCATTTCGGGCTTGGTTACCACGCTAACACATAAGCCTTTGCCCGGCGCTGTTGTTAAGATGCTGTCAATAAGAGCCGGATTATTAAAAGATACCGTTACCGATGAAAATGGCAGGTTTAAGTTTGATAAAATGTTTATTGGCGACAGCATTAAATTCACAATACAAGCCAGGGATGCTAATAACAGCGATAAAGTGCGCATAGAAATAGACGGAGTTCCCGAGATAAACTTTAACGACAATGAAAATACTAAGGGCGTAAACGCAGCTGCAACCGCAAACCAGGTAAAAACCCATCAGCAGCAAGTGGAACAGGAGGGCCAAACGGTAAAGCTAAGCGGCATACATGTCTTGAAACAGGTAGATATTAAAGCAAGGAAAAAACCTGTAGTTAAAGAGAACTTATTTACGCAATATGCTTTTACAGTGCCTGAACAATCTGTAGATAAGGTGATCACTATACCCGATCCTGAGAATTACAATAACCTTACTATGGCCCTGCAGGCCCGTTTACCTGGTATAAACATTGAGATTGATGACCGCGGCTATAAAAAAATGGTAAGTACGCGGCCATCTGAAGATATAGTTCACACAACTGATGGAACAAACAAATATAGCGGCAAAGAAATAGGCCTTATTGTTGACGGAAGAAAGATAAGAGATGCCGGGGAAGTTGACCAGATGTTAGAAGGTGGTATTTTAATGGAAGATCTGGTAAAAATAGAGGTAGTAAGAACAAACTTGGCGTTGATAAACTCTTTGAAAGACCCGCTTGACCCTTCTGTGGGATATGTAATAATAATTACTAAACCATCCTCGGCACGTAAACGTTATTACCCAAACATAGCCAACATTATGCCTAAAGGGTTTAACAAAGCACGCAAGTTTTATTCGCCAGGCTATGATGTACCGGGCGAAGACTAC
>JACMRC010000533.1 GCA_014376655.1 Mucilaginibacter sp.
AAATTTTGGTAACGATGTGCTTGATTTGAATAATGTGGGTACGCGCTCACTATTTTTCAACACACTGAGTACGCTATTAAGTAGCAATAACTATGTAAAATATTACCGGTCTGAATATGCTGACTTTGGCTTTCAGCGCGAACTATCAAATGGTATTTTATGGACATCATACCTATCATTCGCCAACCGTACCCAGTTATATAATATATCATACAACCATATTTTCACCTCTAAAACCCGTGATTTTACATCAAATAACCCGCTGGCTCCTGATGGTGCGCCGGCGGATGACAGATCATTTTTATTCCCGCAAAACCAGGCACTTACCTTTAGCACATCGGTTAAGTTTACTTTCGATCAGCACTATATAACCCGGCCAACCGGTAAGATCTATTTACCATCAGCCTACCCTACGTTAACGGTTAATTACCGCAAAGCGATACCAAATGTATTTGGAACAGATGCTGATTATGATTTTGCTTCGCTTGATATTTCGCAGGATAAGATTCGCATCGGCTTAATGGGTTATTCGTCTTTCAAAATAACCGGTGGTACATTCATTACAAAAAAGGCACTGTACTATATGGACTACTACCATTTCCTGGGCAACCAGGGTACTACGTTCGATCCTACTTATGTGGGCAGCTTCCACTTCCTGCCGTTTTATACCTTTAGCGCCGGTAGTGCGTTTTTAGAAGCGCACTACCAGCATAACTTTGCTGGCTCACTTCTTAATAAAGTTGGATTTTTGCGCAAGTTAAAACTCGAAGAAATTATAGGTGCTAACTACCTTAACGAACGCAGTAATGCAAATTATACTGAGTTTTATGTAGGCCTGCAACGCCTTATTTTCAGAGTTGATTATGGTATATCTTATGCGGGTGACAAAAAGTATTTGCAAGGATTCAGGATATTTTATGGTATAAGATAAGCTGAAAGGCAAAAGCCAAAGGCAGAAACCTTTAGCAGAGCGTATACTTTCAGCTTTAGTCTTTTAGCTTTCAGCCCAAAAGCTTACCTTTGCACTTCATTTAACGCCGTTTGCAGCGGCATCAATGATTTATGGGACAATACAACACACTACTTTACTATTGTTATTCAACAATAGCGGATGCGGAGCAATTTGCTGCCGATCATTTAAAATTTTGCAAATCGCTTAATCTTACGGGCCGTATTATTGTGGCTAACGAGGGCTTGAATGGTACTGTTTCGGGTTCGGCGGAGTCGTGCAAAATCTATATGGATACTTTACATGCCGATGAGCGTTTTGCCGGTATCGACTTTAAAGTTGACGAGGTTGATACGCCATCATTTGTAAAAATGCACGTGCGTTATAAAGACGAGATAGTACACTCCGGCCTGCGCGATCCACACATTATCAATCCGCAGCAAAAAACCGGCAAACATTTAGAACCTAAAGAATTTTTGGAGCTGAAGGACAGTGAGGATGTAATAATACTGGACGTACGATCAAACTACGAACATAATCTTGGCAAATTTAAAAATGCCATAACCCTGGATATTGAGAACTTCCGCGATTTCCCGGATAAAATTAACGAGCTTGCCCAATACAAAGACAAAAAAGTAATTACCTATTGCACCGGTGGCATTAAATGCGAAAAAGCATCAGCACTGCTATTGCACGAAGGTTTTACAGACGTTTACCAGCTACACGGCGGTATAATAAAATACGGCAAAGAAGCCGGCGGCGAAGATTTTGAAGGCAAATGCTATGTGTTTGATAACCGCTTATCGGTAGAGGTTAATACGGTTAACCCGGTGGTAATATCAACCTGCTATAACTGCGGTAAAACCACCGAGAAAATGATAAACTGCGCCAACCCCGAGTGCAACGAACACTTTACCCAATGCGATGAATGTGGAACCGCCATGGAAGGCTGCTGCTGCGATGCCTGTAAAGAGCATCCCCGCAAACGTATTTATGATGGAACGGGGTATTATGTTAAAGTGCCGCAGCCTGTTAACGTGAAGACAGCGAAAGTGCAGTTGGCGTAATAACAAACGGTTTGTGACTTGTCCTGATCTAGGTTTACACAAACCAAGATCAGAACAAGTCACAATGCCTCTGCTACAATCTTAGCCGACAATAAACATAAAGGTATCCCACCGCCCGGATGCACACTCCCCCCAACAAAATACAAGTTATTTATTTGTGCTGATTGATTAGCATGGCGATTAAACGCGGCGTATTTATTATTTGAACTTGTACCGTAAATAGATCCCTGGTAGGACGAGGTTTTGCTTTCTATACCGCGAGGATCCAACACCGTTTCGTTCATGATAAGCTTGCCGATATTCTCATTTAATCTACTTGACAGTTTAGCCAAAATATTTGCGCGGGCTTGGGCTATTAATGCCTCCCAATCCTGCCCTGTGTTGGCCGGAACGTTTATCATCACAAACCAGTTCTCGCATCCCTGCGGTGCATCTTTAGGTTTTAGTTTAGATGTAATGTTGATGTAAACGGTTGGGTCTTGATAGATTGTTTTTTGTTGCCAGATCTGGTCGAACTCGGCTTTATAATCGGCACTGAAAAATATGTTATGCAGGTCAAGCCTGGCAAGCTTTTTACTGATACCCCAGTAAAACACCAATGCCGAACTGCTACGCTCCTGCGCTAATACTTTTTTAGGATGAAGTTTTGGGTAGCCTTTTAGCAGTTTATTGTAGGTAAACCAAACATCCATGTTAGCTATCACCACATCCGCATCAATAACCTCGCCTTTAACTTTTATGCCGGTTGCAGTTTTTCCATTTAAAACAATCTCATCAACAGGCGAATTATAGTTAAACTTCACACCCAACATTCTCGCCAGGTCAACCAGGGCGATAATAATGCTGTACATTCCCTCGGCAGGGAAATAAGCTCCAAATTCCTGTTCCAAATGCGGGATAACATTTAGTGTTGCCGGAGCAGTATAGGGGTTTGAGCCATTATACGTTGCATAACGGTCATAAAATTGCACCAAATGTTCGTCTTCAAAAATACTTTTGTTAGCCTGGTGCATGGTGCGCCCTGTATCCAGCTTCTTTAAGTTTAAAAATGCTTTGAAACCCTCTTTGGTAAAGATCTCCTTTAACCCTTTAAATGCGCGTTGTAAAAAAACAGGATTGATCAGTTCGTAGATCCGCGCGCTGTTTGCTGCCTGCTTTTGCAGTGCATCGGCCAATTCATTGGTGTGGGTTACTATCTCCTGTTCAAACTTTTCCTTATCGGCATAAGCCGTTAGCTTGGTGCTGTCTTCGTAAAAATACTTGCAAGTAACATCCAGCTTTTGGTATTGGAAATATTTTGCCGCTTCTTTACCGGCTATGCTAAATAGGTCGTCAATATATTCAGGCATAGTAAGCAAACTCGGTCCGGCATCAAACCTAAACCCGTCTTTTATAACTTCGCCTAATTTGCCACCGGGAGTAGCATTAGCCTCAAAAACCTCCACAGCGTAGCCTTTAACAGCCAAACGTATTGCCGTTGCAATTCCGGCTATACCCGCACCAATTATTACGACTTTTTTTGAAGACATTATGCAAAGGTAAGGAATCTTAGTTTTTTACCATTTCGAAGTATCGGCCGGTTAATTTATAAGTGATGAATTTGTGAGTAACTTTACCTTTATCAGCTATTAATGGCATCTGAATAGTCATTGATCTTGCATCAAAAGATATTGATGGCCTAACTTTCCAGTCGACAACCGAAAAGAAGTCATAATAATAGCTTAGTTGGCTTTGCAGGCCGGTTGCTATTTTTATAATCTTTGCTTCTTTTAACTTTCCTTTTTCTATTGAAAACACTTGCAAGCCTTGCCATGCATCCTTGGTTGAGCCAATAGTTAAATACACGGGCATGTAGTAAGTATTGCTGCCCATTTTAAAGGTGTACATTTTAAAATAATTCGGCCTATTATCTCCCTCTCTTTTCGGTGTATCTAAAACAGAGATTATCTTATTTCCTGATTTATATTGAAACACATTAGTAAAAAAATGCATTGTCCCTCCGGTCAGCATATCCCATGAGTAAATTCTAAATATGCCATCAGTTGAACTGGAGATATCTAAATCCTTGCTTAGTAAAGGAAATGGGTATGTAATTGTGGATGGCGATTTGGTCGTATAATTTTTTAATTTAAAACCTAAAATATCGTTCGCCTTTTCCAACGAATCATATTCCGAATGCACAGCCCAATAAGTTAATTTCTTATAGCTTTTAACAATGTCATTTTCAATAGCTTTCGGAGATTGCGCCCAGGCATCAATCGAAATAAACAAAAAACAAATAAGGAATAAGGCTTTCATAGGTTTAAATCTAAACAAAAAAGGGATAACCAAACGGCTATCCCTTTTTAATATTTATCCCTCACCCTTTAGGGGGTTAGGGGGCTACGCTTCTACAGCCTGCCCTACCAAATGGTTGGCCACCAAATACTCGGCAATTTGCACCGCATTAGTTGCAGCGCCTTTGCGCAGGTTGTCGCTCACTATCCAGCAGTTTAAAGTGTTTGCCTGGCTCTCATCACGGCGGATGCGGCCTACAAATACTTCGTCTTTATCGTGCGCGTCAAGCGGCATCGGGTATTTTAAGTTAGCGGTGTCATCAGTAACAATAATGCCCGGTGATTTTGCCAGCAATGCTTTTACTTCTTCCACATCAAAATCATTAGCAAACTCAATGTTTACAGACTCTGAATGACCACCCATAACCGGGATACGGACGGTAGTAGCCGTAACACGGATGCTGTCGTCGCCCATAATTTTGTTGGTTTCTTTAACCATTTTCATTTCCTCTTTGGTGTAGCCGTTCTCGGTAAATACATCAATTTGAGGCAAAACGTTTAAATCAATTTTATATGGATATGCCATTGGGCCATCAATGCCCGCGCGCTCGTTCATTAACTGCTCAACAGCTTTAACACCGGTACCGGTTACCGATTGATAGGTTGAAACAACAACACGTTTAATTTTATACCTGTCATGTAATGG
>JACMRC010000534.1 GCA_014376655.1 Mucilaginibacter sp.
AGAAAATGATACTCATTTGCAGCAGTTGGGTGTACGATACCGCTTTGGTACCACCAGCTACCGTATAAAACGTAACCAAGCCGCCAATAAACAGTGTAGTGTAAGTTGTATTGATATTTAGAATGGTCGATAATATAATTGCGGGAGCGTAAATGGCTATCCCAGTAGAAAGCCCTCGTTGGATCAGAAATAAGATAGACGTTAAAGCACGTGTTTTTAAATCAAACCGCTGCTCTAAGAACTCGTAAGCAGTATAAACTTTAAGCCGATGGAAGATGGGTACAAAGGTTATACAGAGTACAATCATGGCCAGCGGCAAACCGAAGTAGAACTGCACAAAGCGCATCCCGTCGCTATATGCCTGGCCAGGGGCCGATAAGAAAGTAATAGCGCTGGCCTGCGTAGCCATTACCGAAAAACCAATATGATACCAGGATAACGACCGGCCTCCAACCAAAAACTGGTCGATATTTTTATTGCTGCCGCTTTTCCATAGCCCGTAAACTACTATAAGTAAAATGGTAGCACCAAGAACTATCCAATCGGTTAAGCTCATTTAAGATAGATGGTAATGAGCCAGAAAAGTATAATTAAAAAAACCAGCCACCCGGCAACAATACCGTAAAACTGGTTCCAATTGCGTATAAATGAAGGAAGCTCAGGATCAGGCTTCTTCACTGCTTTTAGCCAATACATTCACGAAGAAGGCAGCAGTTAAAAAACCTAAAACACCAGCTACTACTACAGTAGCAATTGATGTATCAATAAGAACGCCTACGAACAGGCCGCTTAATGTGCCCACAACGTAGTATACGTAGTTTAAGTTCTCTTTTTCTGCTTTTGGATGGTGACTCATAGTATTTTGTAATATAGTACGTGCAAAAGTAATTTATTATATGATGTGTAGCAATAGGTTTGAAAAATATTGTGGCAGGAATTATGCATGATTTTTTTGTAGATTATACTTATCTTTATATTAATAAATAATTGGTATGACCACATTAACACTACAGCTACCTGATAAGCTTGAAAAAGAACATGATGAAACCGTACGTTTCTTGGCGGCCAAGTTGTATGAAGCCGGTAAGTTAACATTAGGGCAGGCGGCAGAGATGGCAGGTATGAAGAAATGGGATTTTGCTGAGATCTTGATTGACTACGATATCCATTATTTTGACGCTAGTGCTGATGCTGCGATAAACGATGCCAAAGGGATATAAAATCATTATAACCGATACAAGCTGTTTTAGCCTTCTGCGGAAATTAGATTCTCTTGAATTATTGCAGAAATTATTTCCTGCAGTTATTACTACCCCAGAAATAGCGACCGAATTTGGAGACCCGTTGCCTGATTGGGTAATTGTTCAGCCCTTAACTAACATTTCCCTTCAAGAAGAGTTTTCGCATCATATTGATAAAGGTGAAGCAAGTGCTATCGCTTTAGCATCGGAGATAATTTACGACTTTTTGATTTTAGACGATGCCGATGCCAGAAGATTTGCAGAACAGTTAGGTATGCCGGTTAAGGGAACTATCGGGCTTTTAGTAATTGCAAAAGACAAAGGTATTATTCCTCTGCTTAAACCGTATTTTGATCTTATACAACAAACTAATTTCAGGATATCCCCGGCAATTTTGGCACGTGTACTCAAAGATGCCGGGGAATAAAAACCCCTACTTAGGCTTACTCAATAAATTCACAAACAATCTATATGCGCCCGGCACACCGGCGGGCAGTTCCCTAAAGAAATCAAGCGAGGTGTAAACAAATCGCCCCTTACCATAATCGCCAACTATTAATGAGCCTGGGTTTGGTGCTTCGCCGGGGTCATTCATGTTTAGGATGGTTTTGTAGCGCGGATCTATGCCGGTAACGAAGTATATACCCCGCTCCTGGATCCAGCCATCAAAATCGACCTGGGTTATTTTGTTAGGATAGTTAAGCACCGTGTGTTGCGGATCAATAAACGTAACCTTTGCCTCTTCATCGGTTACACGCTGGTTAACCACCCGGAAAGGATACGGCCCAATCTGGCTCAACACCAACGGCTGAGGCACGTTATACTGTACCACAAAGTTGCCGCCGTTATTTACATACTCCATTAGCTTAGGCTGCTCAACTACAAGACGCGGGTTGGTGTTATAGGCACGTACGCCGGTAACAATAGCGTCGTATACCGACAGGTCGGCATTCATTATATCAGCTTCGGTAAGCTGGTGTATATCATAACCTACCTGCGCTAACGACTCGGCAACTACATCGCCGGCACCGGCTATATAGCCAATCTTTTTACCGGCAGTTTTAAGGTCGATGTTGATCAACTTAGCCTCTGCGGGCGGGAATAAAGTGATAGTCGGGATATGATCATAAGCAATCCGTTGAAAGCCCATGCTCCAATCTTTACCGCCCGTGTTTACTATCGCCTGCAAAACGCTGTTGCGTGGTTTGCTATCGGTTGGTGCAATTGTGAATGTTTCGGTCCACTCTGTGCCTTTTGCTTTGCCGGTAAAATCAATCTTAGCCGGGCTAATCTTCCAACCTTCAATTGGTTTTAGGCTGATGCTGCCACTGGCATTGGTAAAGCTCTGCAGTTTAAGTTGGATAGTTTGCGGTTGTTGCGTGTTAAATACATAATCTTTACTCACTATGGTAGCGGTGACAGGGGGCGTTATATCGATCGGCTGATAAATTTCTCCTTTGGCTTGATCGACATATTTATAATAAACACGGCGCTCAAATACGATAGCTTTACCTTCAATGGTAGTCAAAAAATGAGCTTGAGGAAAGTCAGGATTTTCAGGATTACCTACCGATTGTTGATTAGTTATATTGTAAATGCCCAAAGCATGCGGCGTTTCTAACCAATAAGGTTGTGTTAATTTACCGGCAAGTATTTTGGCCGTAAAAGCTATCAATTGGTTATCTGCTAACTCTTTCGCTTTATATATGTTATCTGATGTTTTTTTACTGTCATCGGCATAAGTTATTTTTACTTTGCTACCGTATCGGCTTACAATTTGCGATGTTACCTGCATAGAATCTCCAAGCGCATAAGATGCTTGATTTGAATAAGCCTCCATCCATAATCCTGCACACGATGCGATAAGCTCCTTTAATTCTTTTGATTTTTGTTGTTTCCAGTAAGCATCTCCTACCTTTTCAACTTTAGTTAAAAGCCCAACCAATGCAGGCACAGATTTCTCGGGATGTTCTATATCAAAGCTATTCCTTATTGATGTTATATCTGCCTCAATTGCCTCACCTCCCTTTACCCTACCCCACGTTGTATTCACTCCATCCATCAAATCAGTCACCGGTGCATCTCCCAATATCGTCTTAAAGTATTCAAAAGAACTACCTCTTTGTTTAGCTGAGCCAAACCCTTGGGTTTTGTGGTTCGAACGGCTATCAGCGGCTATTTCGCCATAGCCTTTGCCTAATAT
>JACMRC010000063.1 GCA_014376655.1 Mucilaginibacter sp.
GCTCGCCACGATTTGAAAGCTGGCTGCCTTTAATTTCCTGCACAGAGTAGTTTAAAGAGCGTTTGTCCCTCTCAATACCAAGGGCTGTTACTACCACCTCGCTTAAGGCTTTGCTATCCTGAACAAGTTTTATGTTGATTACTGATTGCGAACCAACCACAACTGTTTGGCTGGTGTAGCCCACATAACTAAATGTTAATGACTGAGCGCCTGCGGGTACGGTAATAGAATAACCGCCTTGCACGTCTGTTTGCGTACCAACGCCTGTACCCTGGATTGTTACAGAAACGCCGGGTATTGATTGCCCGTCATCGGCACCTATCACCGTCCCTTTAACGGTTTTGCTTTGTGCCGATACATTGGTTGTGCCTAATGCAAACAGCAAGAATATTATGAGTAAACTTTGTTTCATATTAATATTAGTTAAGAAATAAATAAAAATTTGGCCCGCCCTGGGGCATACTGCTTCGTATCCATTAATAGATTACAAAGCCCTTCATGTTGGGGATTTAATGATTAGCGTATAGTCCATTAGCGAGATCAGTTTGAATGTTATTATTACCAAATTGTAATATTATGGAAACACGCTCCCTGTGGATATGCGAGAATCACCCATTTGGTGATTTAAGCTTATGTATTACACTATATTTTGCGGTGGAGGGATAACAAAAAGAAGCCGGTTAATTAGGATATAATTAACCGGCTCTTTAATGCCGTACTATTATTTGGACGATGCCTGTCGGTATTTTTGCGGGGTAATGCTGTACCTGTTTTTAAACAGCCTTATAAATGAACTTGGGCATTCAAACCCAACCAAGCACACAATTTCATTAATAGGATACCTGGTTGTTTTTAACAGTATGCGCGAGCGCTGTAAGCGCAGCTGTATTAAAAACTGGTGTGGCGATAAATTAAAGGCTTGTTTAAAAGTACGCAACAGGTGGTTAACTGATAAGTAAGCATGCTTTGCCAATTCCTCTAACGATATGTTTTTGTTATAATTGGTATACATATAATCTTTGGCAAGGTTTAACCTTTTCAAGATCTCTACACGCGTTGTTTGATTAGTAAAACTTAGTTTTTCTGCCTTATCAGCAATTTCATTGGTATAGATCCTATAGTAATTAATAAGACTGTGGTGCAGGTATTCGTTTATTAACAATTCATCCTGTATGCCATTATCTAAATGTTGTTTTAAGTGGCGGAGGTTAAACCGCATATCGGCACTTAACGGGTATATGGTTTCATTAAAATCAAACACTGACGCTTCGGTTTCACCGGCGTTATCTAATAACTTACTTGTCGGTAAGGTATAGGCCAGGTTAAAATCTTTCAAAAATGCCTGATCAAAAGCAATTGAAAAGGATTCTACCGGCGTGTCCGAATCGATCTTACTGGTGTATTGCGTGCCTTTGTTTAATAATAAAAACGAATCCGGATAAATAGAAAGCTCGCGCCTGCCCATCTGGAACTGTTCATTACCGGTAAGGGCAAACCTAAAGCACATGTCGGCAGTGCATTGGTTTTGATACCTATGCGCCCTTGTTTCGCTAAATATTTTATTGTTGTTTCTTAACGTCCTGTTATAATCCATGGCCAAATAGTTTATAATTCGTTATAATTTCTTTCCTCTAATAAAACATAGGCATTGCCATAGTTGTCATTAAACTCGGCACATAGCCCAACAGCCAGGTATTGCGGCTGCTCTTTAAAATCAACCCCCATGGTTTTTAAATTATGATAGTCTTTAAGGCAATCATCTGTACTCAAAATAATGCGCGATTTAAAGCCCGATTCTCCTTTATCCTCTACCAGGTTTACAAATTGGTCTGCATTATTTATGCGCATGGGTATTTGATCATTTTCTTTATCAAATGCAATTTTATCCGAAGCGCAAAATCCAAGTTTTTTGGTAAAGAAGCTAATTGCCTCTTCCATATCCTTAACAAAAATTTGAGTGTATTTTATTTTCATAACTGTAATACATAATCGTTAGCGATTAATTAATTTCAACAAAGACTATTGATCAGTTATGTCCAATAAATGGATAAGAGTTGCATACAATTAACTTGCGTTTGCTTGCATACCCAAAGTTAACCTATAAACGTAGTAGTATTTATCCCCCAAATAGGGGGATTTTGCATATTTTTAAATAGTAGTTATAAATGATAAGGGATTATCACTTATTAGGAAAGATTGATGAAATAATGATAATTAAATAGCGGGTAAAAAGGGGGGGGGGGCATAGAAATCACTTTGACCTATCAACTCGCTTTAAAGCATAATGTTAAAACGGGTTAGTACAAGCAATTTTATTTCCGCGGTATTTTTTGTATTTTTGTATAAGTCAATACAGCCAGCCAGGCTGTATATTTTCTTCGGCTGTAAATCCTACACAATAAATTACATTTTTTACATTATGTGTTTACACTCAGCGAGTTAAGTAAAATAGTTGCTGTGATACAGTGTGATTGGCTGTGATATAGTGTGAATACGTGTGATAATGATGTGATACAGTGTGATTGGCTGTGATATAGTGTGATTTCAATGTGGTAAAAGCGATTTCCCTGGTAAAGTGGGGCGTTTTTAACTATATCAATTTATTATCCCGGGCTATTTTAATGGCATCAGCACGCGAATTTACATCAAGCTTAACATAGATATTTTTGATATGGCTGCGCACTGTTTCCAGGTCTATAAATAACTCGGTTGCTATTTGCGGGCGGCTTTTGCCGTTATATATCAGTTCCAGGATCTGTGTTTCCCGTTTTGAAAGGGGCGAGTCCTGGTTTTTGCGGAACGAGTTTATTACCACCTTGGCAATGCTTACACTCATGGGGCCGCCGCCTTGTTGCACTTCCTTTATAGAATCGATGATTTTGGCAGCAGGTGTATTTTTGGTTAAATAACCCGACGCACCGTTAGATAGCGCATCGAATATTAATTTTTCAAACTCGTAAACAGTAAGGATAAGGATATTGGCCCGGGGTACAATTTTTTTTAGCTTAGGTATAGCCTCCACCCCGTTTGTACCGGGTAGTTCAATATCAAGCAAAATAACATCAGGAGCATCTGTAGCAATTTTTTTTGCCGCATCCTCAAACGATGCATAGGCGTTTACCACGCTATACCCTTCGGTTTGGCCAATTAAAAATGCATAGCCGTCGCGAATGGTTTTATCATCCTCAATAATTACTATCCTGATATTATCGCTGTTATACATGGCTGTTATTTGTCAATCTTTTTTCAATTTTAACTTTAAAGTTACCTGCGTCCCTTTGGTGCTGTTTGACTGCACTTCAATACTACTGCCAATGCGCGCGGCCCTGTTCCTGATATTATTTATACCATGACCGGTAGTATCATTATTTATATTAAACCCTTTACCATTATCGGCAAGTGTAAGCTTCATTTCGGTAGTGCTTATAAAACTCCAGCTTAAGTTTACCTGGTTTGCGCCAGAATGTTTTAATGTATTATTTAAAAGCTCTTTACATATCATGGTTATATTACGGCAATAAATCATAGGCAGCTTTATTCGGCCAAGGTCGGGGTTTATCTCGTCCATATTAAACTTTACAGGTGTATCATGAAAAAACTCTACCCCAAAAAGCCTTATGTGGGTTAGTATCTCGTATAAGTTATCGCTCTTAGGGTCAAGGGCCCATAAAATATCCTTGGTGCCATTATATAGTTCTTCGGCATTCTGTTTTATTTGCCCAACCAGGTTTTGCTGTTCTGTTTTCTCTTCACCCAATTTGGCGGTTAGGATGTCTGATAGTACGGTTATGCGTGTTAATTTGTTACCCAGGTCGTCATGAAAATCTTCGGCTGTTTGTTGCCTTATTTTCTGCTTCTCCTCGCGTTTCATGTGCTCAATTAATTGCTGCGATTGTAATTTGCGCCTGTGCATATAGGTTTGGATAAAAAACCCTAACAGTACAAATGATAACAGCAACAACGCCCTAAATACCCAGGTTTGGTAAAAGGGGGCCGCTATCTCAAAGCTATATAAGGCTATATTTTTAGACAAAAGCCCCGCCGATGTAACAGCCTTAACCTGGAATGTATATTTGCCCGGCGGTAACGAAGGGTAATCAACCACGTTGTTTTTTACCGGCGAGCTAAATTTATCATCGTACCCATACAGCTTATACTGATATAATACATCTCCCGGATTTTTTAGATATATGCCTAAAAACGATATGGCCAAGTGGTTTTGATTATAAGGGATCTTCGGGTCAACAGCTGCTGTTATCAGCCTTGAATTTTGCCTTGTAAAGAGTTTTACCGATTGTATAATTACATGGGGCGTTGAAAGCGCATCGATAGTTTTAGAAGTATTATAAACAATGAGGCCCTTGGTGGTACCCATCCATATTTTATTGTCAAAATAAATTACTGCGTTTTGGTTTGCTTCCGCAATAATACCTTTCGAGCTGTCGTCGCCAACAACCCTAAAATCGATACCATTTGCTGTAGGTATAATGCAGTTAGCGCCGCGCCCGGTTCCTGCCCATATTACACCATGTTTATCAGCTACTAAATTGTATATACTGTTAGAGTTAAGCCCGTCTTTAGCATTGTAGTTTTTTACATTACCTGTTGCTCTATCCCAAATAAACAGTCCCCAGTCGGCAGTCCCAAATACTATTTTATTGCGATAAGGGATCATGCAAAAAATATTTGATGATGCTAACGCTTTAATGTTAAAGCCGGGTACCGGCTTTTTATTTACCAACAGCTTAACACCGGCTTGGGTACCTACCAACATTGAGTCTTTACCCATGGGCAATAAAGTGGTAATAAATGTATTTAGATCAGGTACCTGCACTAAGGTATCATTACCTAAATAAAAGCAACCAGCTGGTGCAGCCATCCATATAGTGCCGTTTCCATCCTGGCTTAGTGCATTGGCTATCCGACGGTTTGAACGGGGTATCATGGTATATTTTTTACCGTCAAACTTCCAAACCCCACCTAATGATGTGCCTATCCAAATGTTATTGTCCTTGTCGGTATAAATGCATTGCGATTTTTTAACATAGCCGCCAGTTGCAGGTAACGGAACAGATTTAAACGCTTTACCATCATATTTAAGCGCTCCGCTGCCATCAGTAGCAAGCCATATATTTTTATCCTTATCGCTGGTTATGCTCATGATAGTCTGGAAGCTGGTTATGCCGTACGACTGATCAAATACAACAAAAGCATCACCCTCGTATTTATAAATACCGCCACCCCAGGTTGATAGCCACAAATTGCCATCATGGTCGCAATAAATATTTGATACGGTGATATCGGTAAAACCATTCCGAGCATCAAAATGGATCAGTCGATTGTTTTTTATGTAATAAGCGCCATTAGTAGTGCCTACCCAAATATCGCCATGCTTATCTTGCTCTACAGCCAGCATAGCAACCCTTGCTGTACATAACTCTTTATTGGGGTAAAGGATTATTGTTTTGTTAGTGCTTACAAATAACTGGTTGTCGGCAATCAGGTATACTTTAGCTGAGTCAAATCTGTCAAACAACATCCGCCGGATAACTATGTTTTTGTGTTCGGCCGGCAGCGGTATAATATTTACCCAGCCATTTGCAGTTAAAGAAAAAACACCGGCCTGGTAAACACTTGCGCAAATATTACCCATACGGCTAACGGCAATACCTGTTACCGAATATTCGTTGTAATTTGTTACAGGCACCTGCTGTAACAAATTACCTTTTACCTTGTAAAGCCTGCTTTGCATGGTACACCATATTGTTCCGGCCCTATCCTCAACAATATTGGTTACAAACGGGCGCTTAACGTTTGCAGGGACTTTGAAGTTGATTATAGTTTGGCCTTCAAGACATGACAAACCTTGATTTGTGCCAAACCAGACTCTACCTTTTTGGTCAGATAATAAGGCATATATTAAGTTGTTTGACAAACCGTTTTCACGGGTGAAGGGGGTAAAGTCTTTACCGTCAAATAAGCATGCGCCACCAAGGGTGCCTATCCATAATCTGTGCGATTTATCCTGGCTTAAACCATTAACCTGCGATTGTACAAGGCCATGCTCAATATCATAATGTGTGAAGTTATATTTTTGTGCCTGGGTTTTAAAAGTAAAACAACCAACCGCGCAAACCGTTATAAATAACAGCTTTAAAGCAGTAAACGCAGTTAGGGTATTTCTTTTTAGCACAAACATAGTTAAACAACAAATTTTAGCCCCCGGTAATTTACCGAAAACCAAAACCTGCTTCATAGTAAAATACCACCCCAAAAAAGGATGGTATTTTAGTTTCTTATTTATAAGATGCCTCTTAGAAAATAATGTTACGTATTTAATTAAATAAACACGTTGGCACTATTTAACACTGGCGGTAGCATCCCCGGTACCCGAAACCTGGCTTTTATCATTAGCAGGGAAAAACTTGCATATCTGGGTAATCTTCCACTCCTTGTCCTCGTTTTTCTCCAGTGTTATGTAATTTTGTTGTTTAAAGTTGGCATACTCAAAGTCAACCCGCGCTATAACCACCGCATCGCTTTTTACAATAATTTCATATTTGCTTGTGCAAGTTTGTTTAACTGCATCAAGCCTCATTTGCTCAACCAGGTTTGCTTTGTGCTGTACTATTACAGCTTCGGCCCTGGGGATCTTTACACATGCGTCGTCGCTTAGTATCTTCTTTAACTTTTTCGAGTCCGAGTTCATATAACTGGTAATATAATCACCAATAACGGCCTCATAGTTTGATACTACCGGTGGAATTTTGGCATAACTGCTGTTTGTTGTGATTGCTAATGCAACGATTATACAGATCACTAATAATTTACTTTTCATAGCATTGGTTTTTTTTATCAAATATCAATGCACCGCGATAAAGCAAATGTGTAAATCCCACCTAAATATAGGCACATATTAAAAACCAAAAATGTGCGAAAATCACCATTCGTAAAACAATCGGTAACATTTAAAAATAAAACACATCTTATATTCTTAAACCGAAAAACTATGAAAATTTTAACTTTAATAATTATAATCGCCGGCGCATCATACGTATACTATGAAATGCCTGAAGCTCCGCTTAAAAAGGCCGGAACCTGCAAAAATATCAGCAAAAAATCAACCTGCCCTAATAAAGAATTTGCAGAACAAAAAGATAATTAAGCACCCCCTGTTATTTCATTACGCTATAAAACAAAAACAGCCCCGAATATTCGGGGCTGTTTTTGTTTTATGACTTAATTTACTTGTTGGTGTAAAATACTAATTGCGGCGGCGCGAAATAGATCTCCGGAAGTTTGATCGCCGGATCTGCAGCCGAGGTTGGCCTTGCGCTTGCTTTTAGGGTAATACTTGTGCCTGGTACCGGGTAGTCTGCCGCGAGGCCTCTGCCTATAATGGTATAATACCTGCCCGGTGCCAATCCAATAGCTGCCGATACAGTACCTAATTTGGTGGTAGTGCCTGCTAAATATAGCTGGAAAGTGTAGTTGGTTAAACCTGTAGGGTTTAGGGGCAAGGCTACAAAATCACTTGCATTACTATACGTAATATTTGTAACAGGGGTAGTTGTTGTAGCAGCCGTGGCACCAATGAACGTTGCGGTAGCCGACATGTCAACAGCGGCACCGTTAGGTATCATGTAAGCTAAACGTACAAATGCCTTGCCTGCTTGTGCCGCAGGGAATACATCAGGAATAACTTTAATACCCAAAGGAGAGGTGGCAGACCCCGGTAGACCCAAACTAAATACAGAATAGGCAGACCCTGCAACCGTACTTTGCGTTACCGTACCAATTACGGCACTCGGTGCGCCGGTTTGCGGGCTAACTAATGCCGGCACCGGCGTAGAAGCCTGTATTTTAATAACTGTACTGCCGGTAGCTACCGAAGCGTAATTACTGGCCGGGAAAAGCCCCAGGTAGGTAGCAGCTGTACCGTTATAATTATAGTTTATACCTGTTGTAATTGATGCGGGTACGGTATTATCAGTTACCGTTACTGTTGCCGACGGCGTAATTTTGGTATTATTGATATAGGCATCAATTGCCTGAGTGCCTGGCGCTGTGTGTATGATCTTAACCAACGCACCGTTTGAAACATCGCCGGCTTGTGTTATCACAGTCTTAGTACAGCCGGCTAACGATGTAACCAGCGCGGCGGTTATTATATATGTTAGTTTTTTCATTTCTGTTTATCAGTTATGGTAAAATGAAATATGGTTTTGTTGTATGGTAATCGGGCGCGGTGGCTCCAATTTTTTGCAGGGCAGGGATATTCCAGATATACTCTGAGTTATAACGCGGGCGCACTACATAAACTTGTTTGCCGCTATTATCCGGGTATAACGTACCGGGCTTATTATAGCCCTGGAAGAGGGTTGCATCATAATTATACCTGCGCTCGTCAGACCATGACTCAAAAGGGTTATATAAAAACTGTGCTATAAATTTTTGCTGCAAAATATCGCTCAGCTTTAATGTTGCGGATGTTTGCCTTACACTTGGCCCGGCTAAATATGCGGTTATTTTAGCTGGCGCTATAAAGCCTTGTGTTCCTGTTGGGTTGGCAAGGCTTGGCGGATTACTAACAAAATCAAGCGACCCTTTTATGCCATTAATATAAGCTGTGTAAGCGCCGCCCATATCGCCTTTTTTAAATAAGGCTTCTGATTTCATGAATTGAAGCTGCGAATAAGTCATTAATACCCCTCTCGAATTATCATCAAAAAGATATTTAGAGGTACCGGTAGACTTAATGGTGTTTGCACCTGCAAATGCAGGGATAGACGTGTTGGCATCAACCGAATTAACATCACCAAACGATCCAACCACACCCCGATAAGCGCCATCTTTACTTGGCATTAATAATAACGGCAGGCGCGGGTCGGCATTAAGGTCCTGGGTGGGCGATCCGGCAAGGATGCGGCCGTCAAGCAGCTTTACCATATAATCCGACTGCCGATAACTGGCAAGATTACCACGAGACGGGCCCCAGAAGTTGGCATCTGTAGAGTTTGAAGCCGTACAGGCAACACTGGCATTATCAGCATTGCTTGCAAATGAATTGTCAACAAATTTAGCTACCGAATCGGCGCTAAAAGTTGATTTGTTGCTAAAGTGTAAAGCGTTTTGAGCTAGTATAGCATAGCAAAACTTTATCCACAGAGAGCGATCCCCGTAATACATGTAATCGCCTTTTTGTAACGTAGGAGATTTGGTTAAACCATCGGCAAGCATAGCTTGTTTAAAATAGCGTATTGATAAATAGCAATCTTTTACTACTTCGGCATAAACAGCTTGTGGGCTATCATAGTTAAATGTAAGCTTGCTTGCATCATATGCTTCATTTAAAACCAGGCTGTTGTAAATATCAGC
>JACMRC010000535.1 GCA_014376655.1 Mucilaginibacter sp.
AGACGGAACACTTTCAGATATTAAAGCGGTTAGAAGCGTAAGTCCGGCTAATAGCGAAGAAGCCGTACGGGTATTAAAACTGTCGCCAAAATGGGTACCTGGTGTACAATTAGACAAACCAGTTAATGTATCTTATACTGTGCCGATAATGTTTAAACGTAAAGCTTAAAGGCCTCTTTTATCCCCGACAATCAGCATTTTACCAATTAGTTTGCGACACTTTCTACTATATTATTTAGGTTTTACACACCAGCTCACGAATAGTTAGCGCGTTTTAAAATTTCTACATGTGGCTATTTTATAATATATATTATAAAAATTGGCTTATTAACCATAAGGGTTGCTGCAAATAACATATTAAAGCAATAGTTGCAACAAAATACCAAAGTTGTTGTTAATTTAACAACCGCTTAGCATTATTATTCGTAATTTTGTAATAAAGCAACAAATAGAGATAATATGGAAAGAGTAGCAATAGTTGCTTATAAGCCCAACCCCGGAAAAGAGGAGGCTTTGAGAGCACTTATAAAAAAACATGGGCCGGTTTTAAAACAAGAAGGACTTGTGACGGCCAAAGACGCATTTATTTTAGAAACAACAGACGGTACAATAGTAGAAGTGTTTGAATGGAAATCGGCACAGGCTATGAAAACTGCACACACCAACCCAAAGGTGCAACAAATGTGGCGCGAGTACGCGGCAGTATCTACTTATACCCCGCTAAACCGCTTACCAGAAGCAGGTAGCTTGTTTGCCCATTTTACTCCGGTAAATTAGGGTCAATCCAATTACCATCCTCGCGGATAATACCTATCAACTCATCAAGCGCGTTAGCGGCGTTAATGTTTTTCTTAACCGCTTCCTTACCGCGATACAAAGTGATCTTATCAGTACCTGAGCCTACATAGCCGTAATCGGCATCGGCCATTTCGCCGGGGCCATTTACTATGCAGCCCATAATACCAATCTTTAATCCTTTTAAATGACTGGTGCGGCTGCGGATCATTTGCGTGGTAACCATCAAATCAAACAGCGTACGCCCACAGCTTGGGCAAGAGATATATTCTGTTTTTGAGATGCGTGAACGCGTTGCCTGCAAAATGCCAAAAGCGGTTGAGGTTATAGTTTTAGTATCAACTTGCAGCGCATCAATCCAGATCCCATCGCCAAAGCCGTCGATCAACAATGCCCCTAAATCGGTGGCTGCTTGCAGTTGTAAGTTCTGAGTTTTGAGTTCTGAGTCTTGCGTATCGAAAGTGTAAGATCGTTTGATTATCACCGGCACTTCTAATCCTAACTCTTCCATTTTGAAGAAGAACATGCGCTGGTCGGCCATACCGTGCAGGGCATCGGTTTCTAAAATAAACACCAACGAATTATCCATCGGCAATGAGCCAAACTCTTCTGATTCGATATCGGCTGGTTTAAGGCTCACTAAGTTTAAGGTTGATGAACGATCTACATCGCCTATAAATTCTTTTAAGGTAAATACCGGGTGGCAAAGCGTTTTATCTGCCAACTTTAGCCAGGTTTGGTAATTATATAGCTGCTTTAAGTTTGATGGTAAATTAAACGACGGCAACTCATCGCCAAAAAACACAAAATCAACCGATTGCTCGGCCATATTGTACTTATCCAGTAACGGCGAGTACAGGTATCCCGCAGCACTTAATACATCGGCATCTTTTAAATTTTCTTTAGATAAATCGACCACTACCCGCGGTACCATGTGCCCGCCTATAAAAGTGTTAGCCTCGTAAGTATGGCGTTTTTTGTATTCGTAGGCGTTATGAGCAGAAGGCTGAAAGCCCAAAGCTGAAAGCTTATTTGCTGCTTTTAGCTTTACGCTTTCTGCTTTACGCTCAACATAGCGGTTTACCAGCGCAATAGCCACCGGTGCTTCTGCTTCGGGTTCTTCGGTTAGGGACACGCGGACGGTATCGCCCAGGCCATCTTCTAATAAAGTACCAATACCAACGGCAGATTTGATGCGGCCGTCCTCGCCGTCGCCGGCTTCGGTTACGCCTAAGTGCAGCGGGTAGTTCATGCCTTCGGCAACCATAGTTTCAACCAACAGGCGGTAGGCTTGCACCATTACCTGCGGATTACTTGATTTCATGGAGATAACCAAATTATAATAATTAAGGTCCTCACACATGCGTATAAACTCCATTGCCGACTCTACCATGCCCTGCGGGGTATCGCCATAGCGGCTCATTATCCTATCGCTTAACGATCCATGGTTGGTGCCTATGCGCATGGCAGTGCCATACTCCTTGCAAATATTTACCAGCGGTGTAAACTTACTATAGATGCGGTCCAACTCACCCTGGTATTGCGCATCGGTATAATCTATCTGGTCGAATTTCTTTTTATCGGCATAGTTGCCGGGGTTTACCCTTACCTTTTCAACTATGCGGGCGGCAACTTCGGCAGCGTTGGGGGTAAAATGTATATCGGCAACCAATGGCGTATTGTAACCACGCTGGCGTAATTGTTTTTTTATTTCGGCAAGGTTTTGTGCCTCTTTTATACTTGGCGCGGTAATACGTATATACTCGCAACCCGCTTCTATCATCCGGATGGATTGCTCAACCGTACCAATAGTATCCATGGTATCGGTAGTGGTCATGCTTTGTATGCGGATAGGGTTATTACCGCCCATAGGCACATCGCCAATATTAACCTCGCGCGTTACAAAACGCGAATACT
>JACMRC010000536.1 GCA_014376655.1 Mucilaginibacter sp.
GTGCTGCAGGTTGTTTTCGCGTGCGCCTTTTATCTCCACAAAATCGTTCCATTTACGGCGGCTGGCAGGGATGGCTATTGCTTCCCTGCCACTTAAGTATTTGCCGGTAAGGCTATGTTCGTCTTTTATAATTTCGTTGTAGGTGCCGCTAAATATCAGGTCGCCGCCATGGGTGCCGGCAGCGGGGCCAATATCAATAATATGGTCGGCAGCCTTCATTATCTCTTCTTCGTGTTCAACTACTAAAACGGTATTACCAACATCGCGTAGCGATTTCAATACGGTAATTAACCGTTGTGTATCACGCGGGTGTAAACCAATGCTCGGCTCATCCAATACATAGATAGATCCCACCAAACTACTGCCTAATGAGGTAGCTAAATTTATCCGTTGCGACTCGCCGCCTGATAGTGTATTTGATAATCGGTTAAGCGTTAAATAACCCAGGCCAACATCGTTTAAGAAAATCAAACGGTTGGTTATCTCGGTTAACAAACGTTTGCCAACAGTAACATCAGTAGGGTTTAGCTCAAGGTTTTGGAAAAACGCCTGCGCTTTATCTAAAGGCATTAAAACCACGTCGGTTATCGAGTGGTCGTTTATCTTAACGTAGGTAGCATCGTGGCGCAGGCGGCTTCCTTTACACTCCGGGCAGGTTGTTTTGCCCCGGTATCGCGATAGCATAACCCGGTACTGAATTTTGTAGGTCTGCGCTTCCATCTCCTTGAAAAACTCGTCCAAGCCACGGAAATATTTATTGCCCTTCCATAACAGCTCCTGCTCTTTTTTAGTAAGCTGGTTGTATTGGCGATGAATAGGGAAATCAAACTTTAAAGCATTTTTTACCAGCACATCGTTCCACTCGCGCATTTTCTCGCCGCGCCACGGGGCAATAGCGCCATCGTAAACAGATTTGCTTTTGTCCGGGATAACCAGGTCCTCATCAATGCCGATGACCTTACCATAGCCCTCGCAGCGTTTACAAGCGCCATAAGGGTTATTAAAGCTAAAGAAGTTTGGCGTAGGCTCTTCAAACTTTATCCCGTCCAACTCAAATCTATCGCAAAAGAAGCGTTCTTTTTCAACTTCTGCTTCCGGCTCTTGATATCTAACATAGCAATCGCCTTTACCTTCAAAAAAAGCGGTCTGCACCGAGTCGCCCAGACGGCTCATGGTTTCATCCGAGTTGTCTTTGGTAATCCGGTCTATAACAATATGTACAGCGTGATTCAGTAGTGAGTGGTGAGTGGCGAGTGGTGAGTCTTGTTCGCCTTTTTCCTTTAAGCTTTCACCTTTCACCTCAAAAGCGTCCCAAACGGTGTTGTCTAATCCTTCTTCTTCTAATAATGATTCAATACGCGAGATCTTGCCCTGGTATTCAACCCTTACAAAGCCTTTTTGCATCAGCACCGCCAGCTCTTCTTTTAAGCTGCGATTGTTGTGCGGGTATAGTGGGCAAAGTATAGTAGCCTGTGTTCCGTCAGGCAGGGTCATGATAAAATTAATGACATCGGTAACCGAATCTTTTTTAACTACCCCACCGGATACCGGGGATATGGTTTTACCAATACGGCTAAACAGTAACTTTAAATAATCGTAAATCTCTGTAGATGTGCCAACAGTCGACCGTGGGTTTGACGTAATTACCTTTTGCTCGATAGCTATAGCAGGGGCAATGCCTTTTATATAATCAACATCTGGCTTGTTCATGCGGCCCAAAAACTGGCGCGCGTATGACGATAGGCTCTCTACATAACGGCGTTGACCTTCGGCATATAAAGTATCAAAAGCAAGCGATGATTTGCCCGATCCCGACATACCAGTTACAACAACCAGCTTGTTTTTAGGTATGGCCACATCAAGGTTTTTAAGGTTATGTACCCGTGTGCCCTTTATTATAATGTGTTTTTTAGGATCCTTATCTGCTTCTTTGATCATTTGTGTATTTAAAATCTGTGGCCGCCCGGCTATCGTATATGCTATAAATTACTGTTTATTAGGGATTAAACCTTTATTGAAACGTAACGTCTAAATGGCAATAGCCAATAATCGAACCGTTTTTTTTGAAAGTGCAAAAATCCTAAAATATTTAGCAGTATCCAAATAACATTGCAACGCAATAATTATTATGACACAAAAAAATTATTTGTTTTTTAACGCGGAAATTGTTTTATTTGGTGTAACATTTAATTAAAACACCCCTAAGGAGGATCTATATCGATTAAAAGCTATACTTAACAAATTATTTAAACTAAGTTAAAGTAAACGCTTTATATGGATTTTCAATTGCAAAGTGATCAGGATCTAATCCATCTGTACATTGGCGGCGACGAGAAGGGATTAGTGGAGTTAATTCGCCGTTATCAAACTAAAATTTACACTTCTATTTACTTGTTGGTTAAGGATGATTTCCTGGCCGAAGATATTTTCCAGGATACGTTTATTAAAGTTATTAATACACTACGCGCCGGCAAATACAACGAAGAAGGCAAGTTTTTACCCTGGGTAACCCGTATTGCACACAATTTGGTTATTGACCATTTTCGCCGCGAGAAGCGAGCGCCTATGGTAAGCAATGGCGATGATTTTGATATTTTTGAGGTGTTGGGCAACTACGATGAAAGTACCGAGGACCGCATGGTACGCGAACAAACCCATAAGGACCTAAAAATACTGATTCAGCTTTTACCGTCAGAACAAAAAGAAGTATTGATTATGCGCCATTTTGGCGACATGAGCTTTAAAGAAATTGCCGACATTACCGATGTTAGCATAAACACCGCCCTTGGCCGCATGCGTTACGCGCTAAATAACCTGCGCAAAATGATGCAAACCAAAGAGCTAAGTTTAAAGAACTAAAAATAGTAAAGTGTGATTTAAATAACCCGTCCACCCTGATTTATCGGGATGGCGGGTTTTTGTTTTTACATCAACCTGCGCGGTCGAGCACGTTACGTACAGGTTGTGGCAGGTCGGCACCCAACATGTCCGAAAGCCTTTGCTCCAGTTCGGCACGGCGGGCTTGGTCGGGGGTGTCACCTATAATAACTGAGCGCTCAACCGCGTCAAGATGGAATGATATCAACTGCGCAAACAGCGTGAAAAGACTGATGGTTTTGGCATTGTTAATTTGTGCAGGCTTAGGGTCGATGGCGCAAAGCGTACCAAAAAACGAGTCGTCCTGCCTGAAAATAGGTACCGATATATAACTCTGGAAGCCATACATAGCCGGGGTAGGGTGCGTTGCAAATACCGGGTCGGCAGCTATATGGTCAATAACCACCAGTTTGCGGCTCGCTCTTATTTCGTTACAAATGGTGGTTGCCAGGGGTAACTCATCGCCTGGTTTTAGGCCAAATTTAATCTCGTCCAACACGCTGCAGGCCACCCAGCGGTCGTCAGTCACGCGGGCAATGGCGGCAAAGCCCATGCCGGTGGTGCGGCAAACAACTTCCAGTAGTTTTCGGCAAATAGGTATGGCGCCAATGTTTTGTACGTCAGCAGCAATATCAACTTCGCCTAAAAGTTGGTTTACCGTAACGGCCAGGGTATCTGCAATGGTTAACAAGTTTTGTACAGATAAGGCCGATTGCCCCAACTCTATCTTGCTGTAACCATTTTGGCTCATCCCCAGTTTAAAGGCTACATAATCTTGCGAGTAGTTGCGTAGCAGGCGGGCCTTGCGGATGTTGGCCGCGATGATTTTGTTGTCGTACATTATTTTGCTTGTGGGTAATCTACTAACAAGCAGTATGCTACAATGTTTGTATTATATCTACACCCTCAAAAATACCTTCTTTTTATACATGATAACCTATTTTACAATTTTATTAACCTCATCTGTAAGTACTTTAAAATCAGCGTCATTAGTTATCGGATCAAATCGATAGGAGGCTTCATTGGCTAACGTTTCATTAAACTTCAGTTTTATCTTATTTGCCAGGCCCAAATCAGCCTTATTAAATAACAGGTAAACTCCGGTAGTTTCAAAAGAATCATTAATGCTGGCTGTGCCATTCATCACTTTTACATCAACCTTGTACACTCCTTCGTGCGTTACTTTTA
>JACMRC010000537.1 GCA_014376655.1 Mucilaginibacter sp.
GATTACAAAGACCCCGCCATACCAAGCTTAGACGGACCGGTAAAAGATGCAGCGCTATTGGCTACGACACTAAAGGGAGGTTATACTTTTGACAACGAGAACGTGACCGTACTAAATAACCCTGACAGGGCCGGTTTTTTTGAGGCATTTGACGCGCTAACCAAAAAAATTACCCCCAAGGATAACCTGCTGATATTTTACGCCGGCCATGGCAACTGGGATGAAACACGCATGCAAGGTTACTGGTACCCGTCGGACGCTAAGATTAGCCGCCGGGACACCTGGATAACCAATGATGACCTGATAGGCTTTATCCGCGGTATTAAATCAAAGCACACGCTGCTTATTACCGATGCCTGCTTTGCCGGCGGCATATTTAAAACCCGCGGCATTGAGGCGGCCCCTAAAGGCATACAAGAGCTGTACAACACCCCAAGCCGCAAAGCCATGACCAGCGGATCGATGAAAGAAGTGCCCGATAAAAGTGTATTTATAGAATACCTGGTTAAGCGCTTAAATGAAAATACCGACAAGTACTTACCGGCAGACCAATTGTATACCAGCTTCCGGACCGCAGTTACCAATAACAGCGAAAACGGCCAGATGCCACAATTTGGTGTAATAACACAAACCGGCGATGAAGGCGGGGCCTTTATTTTTATTAAGAAGTAGGCACCAACAAAACTTACGAAGTTTTAAAAACTTCGTAAGTTTAAACTACGCTAAAACGCTACCGAATACTGCACATTCAAAACCCATTTGCGGGTTAAACCATCGGCGCGCACCTGCCTGCCTTTTATGGGCATAGCGGTTAGCAGCTCTAAGCGATTGTTATTTTTAAACTGCTTGGTTAGCGTTATGCCCTCGTTTATAGTAAGGCCTTTTGTGCCGATAAGTTGATCGCGATTGCCTGCCGGATTTTGATAAGTATCTTGCCCTAAATGGTAAATAGCCAGTAGATTAGGTTTTAAGGTGATGGCTGCCGGCAGGTTGATATAAACGCCGAGCCTAAATAATACATCCGGCTTGCGTTCAAAATTTATTGTCGGCGCGAAGTAGTTTATGCGGTTATCGCCGGGATAAAGAGTCGGCGAAAACGTGCTTTTATTATTTTGGATGACAGGCAGTTGCAAAGCCAGATCAGCCTCCAAATGTTTATGAAACAAATAGTTAATGCCCCCAATAACATCATAAGTACCGATACTTGATTGATAATCCAGCGGCAGCGGTAAGCCGTTCGCGTTTTTATCGTTAGATGTGGTCAACGGTATTTTTATCCCGCCAACTAAATGAATGGCGTTATTTTCATCTGTTGTAGGTTTATAGGTAACAACACCATATATATCACCTACATCAAATTTATCACCTAAAAACCCTTTGGCATAAGTTGATGTAAGCTTACCCTGTACAAACCACTTGTCGTTTAGTGTAACACCGTATTGCAGGTAAGGGTTATAGGTCAGCGTTTTTTGCTCGCCATAACCAAAGTTAAAACCAAAGTCGATTATATGTTTTGGCTGATTACCAGTATTCACATTTTTTAATGCGCCCAAACTGCAAAAGCCGGCATCACTACAACCTTGCGAAAAAGCGTTAAAAGAAATGAAGGCGAATGAAATTATAAAACAAAAGTTCTTGATCATGGGGATATCTTTTATTGTTTAGTCGCATTTATTAGCGATACCTTACAAAGGTATTTTCAGAAGTGCACACAAAAACTGGTAAAAAACGCGTGATAACGTGTGATAAAAGTGTGATATGCTGTGATTATGGTAAAGAATAGTGTGATAAAATGTGGTAATGGGCATATCAAAGTGGGTAATAGCTTTACAAATACCAATCTACGAAACTTTCGTAATTAATATTATTTCTCTCATCTTTTTTACACAAGGCTTGGCATCTGCGGACCACTGTGCCAGAAATTTTACGTGTTTAAACATTTAAATTTTTTGCAGATATGTCATTATCAAGTAGTTAAATCGAAAAAAGTGTTTCATTTTGTTTCACTCATTTTTCGCAAAAAACTAACTATCAACCTATTAATACAAAAAAGTGTTTCAAGTATTTCATCTGTGTCACACGCTCGTGAAACAGCACGCATCATCGCGTCATCATAAAATCATCCGCACATCTGCATATCCGCACATTTGCACATCCGCACGTCATCATAAAATCATTTGCACAACTCCCTATCAGCACATTTGCACATTATCCGTAACTTCGTGCAAATTAACTACTCATTATGCTAAAAGGATTTTTCAATGTCCCTACGCCGCAAAACGAGACTGTACTGAACTACGGTCCGCATAGCGTAGAGCGTGCAGCACTAAAAGATGCCCTTGCCGAAGGCAGGGCCTATAAAATTGATATACCCATGTATATTGGCGATAAGCAGATATTCGAGGGGAAACGCATGGAGATCCGCCCTCCGCACGACCATAAGCACTTATTGGCTAACTTCTTCGAGGGTGATAAAAACACTGTTATACAGGCTATAGATGCCGCCCTTGCTGCCAAAGCCGACTGGGAGAACATGCCCTGGGAACAACGTGCAGCCATCTTCTTAAAAGCCGCCGACCTGTTTGCCGGACCATACCGCGCCAAAATAAACGCGGCTACCATGTTAGGGCAATCAAAGAACGCCTACCAGGCCGAGATTGACGCGGCTTGCGAGTTGATAGACTTCTTGCGCTTTAACGTGCAATACATGACCGAGATCTACGCGCAACAACCACCCATATCGCCAAGAGGGATCTGGAACCGTGTGGAGCAGCGCCCGTTAGAAGGCTTTGTGTTCGCATTGACTCCGTTTAACTTTACGGCTATAGCGGGCAACCTGCCTGCATCTGCCGCCATGATGGGTAATGTAGTAGTTTGGAAACCGGCCTATCCGCAAATTTATGCCGCTAACGTATTGATGCAGGTATTCCTGGAAGCAGGCTTGCCACCGGGTGTTATCAACCTTATTTATGTTGACGGACCAGTTGCCGGCGAGGTGATA
>JACMRC010000538.1 GCA_014376655.1 Mucilaginibacter sp.
GGCGCAAATATGGATCTATCTTTTCCTTCAGGTCTCCCGGTAAAAAGCCAAGGTTTTCGCCTGCCTCAACAGCTGGGCGGGTAAGGATGATCCTCTTTATCTCTTTATTTTTTAATGCCCTTACCGCTAAAGCAACCGCAGTATAGGTTTTGCCGGTACCCGCAGGGCCAATGGCAAACAGGATATCGCTCTTATTAATACAATCAACCATTTTACGCTGGTTGGCTGTACGCGCCTTAACCATAACACCGTTAGGGCCAAAAACTATAACCTCGCCGCTGGCAAATTTATCGGCTGCTGCATCTGCAGGCGCATTAATATCAACCTTTGATCCTAATACCCGCTCCAGGTCGGTTATGTTTAAATTCTCAAACTTCTCTATATGCTGTATCAGGTGATTAAACTTCTCTTCAAAAATCACCAGTTCGCGCTCGTCGCCCAGTACTTTTACCTCACTTCCACGTGCAACTATCTTAAGTTTTGGGTATTGTTTTTTAATGATCTCGAAGTGATCATTGTTTGGACCCCATAAAACTGCGGGGTTAATATTTTCAATTGATATTTTGAGCTCGTTCAATAGTAATTTTGATTATTTTGTTGCCGATTTTTATGAATTAAAAATTGAATATTTGCAGCGTCTAACGCTTGTACAAGATTAGTAATAAATATTTAAAAAATTCAATGGCAATAATAACTTTAACTACTGATTTGGGCGATAAAGACATTTATCAAGCCGCCCTTAAAGGAAGCATATTAAAATTATTACCGACAGTAAATATTGTTGATATTACCAACAGTGTTGCCGCATACAATGTACAACAAGCCGCGTTCATTTTAAAAAATAGTTTCTATTATTTTCCAGACGATACCGTACACCTAATTGGTATTGATACCGTATACAGCGATAACACAAAATACCTGGCCCTGCGTTATAAGAACCATTACTTTGTAGGATCAGACAATGGTATATTCTCGCTGATGTTTAACCAGGAGCCTGACGAAATAGTAGAGATAAACATAATGCAGGACCTTAAATTTCTGCATTTCCCACTGGCAGATATTTTTGTAAAGGCCGCGGTGCATTTGGCTAAAGGCGGCGCGCTTACGGAGATTGGGATCCCGATAGCGGGCATAGAACAAAAAATGAACCTGCAGCCGGTTATAGAGAAAAGTGTAATAAAGGGCGCGGTAATTTATATTGACTCTTTCCAGAATGTAATTACTAATATTACCAAAGAGTTTTTTAACAAGGTGCAGCAAGGCCGACAGTTTACATTGTACTTTAAGCGCAACGAAACCATTAACCACTTAAGCTGGCATTACAGCGAGGTACCCGAGGGCGAAAAGCTTTGCCTGTTTGGTATTAGCGACCACCTGGAGATTGCTATAAATAAAGGCAACGCCAGTGGCTTATTAGGCCTTAATTTAGGCGATAGCGTAATTATTGACTTTGATTACAACAGATGAAAAAAATAATATTAGCAGGTATACTGTGCTTTTTATTTGCTGATGTATTTGCCCAGGCAACTTCCGATTCGGTAGCCTATCAGCGCCAGCGACTAAAAATTAACAGCATGCTGGTAGTGCGCAGTCAAAAGTTCGGGCAGTATGATCAAAGCCTGAGCCAACATACCGGCATTTTTGGTTTTCAAACTAAAAAAGATATTCGCCGCAGTAATGATATTTTGATGGATATTGTTAAAACCGATAACGAAATTTACAAAGAGCTTAAAATATTATTGGATTACCGGGCGTTCCAACAAACGCAGGCGGTTGATAAATCAAAAGAGGTTGAAGGCAATGCCCTTGAATCTATGTACACCATAACCCGGTTGCAAAAACAATAAGAGAAATTAAAGAAACAAGACGACGAAAATATCAGGTTATCAGATAAAGCATCGCTTAACTTTAAGATCATTGTTTTTATACTGGTTGGGATAATTTTATTCCTGCTGAAAGGCCAGATCCGCCGCAAAGAAAATCTTAAATGAAATTAACTATACACGGTGCCGCGCGCCAGGTTACCGGCAGCATGCATTTGCTTGAGGTTGGCTTATATAAAATATTAATTGATTGCGGGCTTGATTACGAAAAAGACCGCAGCGTACAATCAAACGAAGATTTCCCGTTCAATCCCGCTGATATTGATGTGGTGGTGTTAACTCACGCGCATATAGATCACTCCGGTAATATCCCTACGCTGGTACGTTTGGGCTTTAACGGGCAGATCCTATCCACTCCCCCAACTGCCGACTTGACTGAATTGTTATTACTTGATTCGGTAAACATATTCATGAGCAAGGCCCATAAAAGCCGTAAGCATAATAAGGGTAAAGGTAAGTTTGGCACCAATGTACAACCCCTATACCTGCAAAAGCACGTTATGGATGCCATGGATAGGTTTGTAACCATTGGTTTTAATAAACCGTTCCGCATTACTGGGGATATTGAATTGACATTCATTCCCGTTGGTCACTTGTTAGGTGCTGCCGCTGCGGTTTTTAAAGTAAACGATAATGGGACTGAAAAATCCATTGCCTTTACCGGCGATCTTGGCAGAAAGAATTACCCTGTATTGGATGACCCTGAACCATTGCCCCCTGTTGATTTTATAGTAACCGAATCAACCTACGGCGGGCGCATGCACACCACCGGCAAAAGTGTTGAAGAAACGTTGATAGAACATATTGACAGATGCTGTATTAAAGAGCAGGGACGAATGATCATCCCGGCGTTTAGTATCGGGCGTACACAGTCGTTGGTTTATTCGCTTAACAAAATATTTACCAGTGGCTTATTACCGCCGGTTAAGGTTTTTGTAGATAGCCCTATGGCCAGCATGGCTACAGGCATCTTCCGCAAATACCATAACCTGGTTAATAAAGAAGCACAGGAGTTTTATAAGGACAAAGGCGACGAGTTTGAGTTTGATAACTTAGAGTACATCGAGTCTTTAAAAGACAGCCGCCAGATCTCCAATTATTTTGAGCCTTGTATCATTATCTCATCGGCAGGCATGCTGGAGGGCGGGCGGATACAGGATCACCTGTTTTATAATATTGAGAATTATTACTGTACTATATTATTCATAGGATATTGCGGAAA
>JACMRC010000064.1 GCA_014376655.1 Mucilaginibacter sp.
GCCAGCTCCATGATGATTACCCTTAAATAGACTACACGCTTTGGCAATAGCAGACCCAATAATTTTTCGCTGGTTATATGACAGCCCATGTTATTGATGGGTGATGAGCAATAATTTAAGCGGTCTGTTAATGGCGTTATCTGGTAAAATGGCCTGTGTTCGGCAATTTTCTCGAAAGCGCGGTGTATGTATCCAATAGTTGATACGCCGCTAACAATTCTTTCGCCATCTAACTGCAGTACGTTTTGAAACACACCATGCGTAGCCGGGTGTGTTGGCCCTAAATTAAGGGTCGATAGTTCGTTCTGCGGATCGTTATCTGTATATACCGGATGGTTCTGCATCTTTTATCTTCCGAAAAAATAATCTTTTTTATCAACACGGTTAGGGTCTTCCAATGGGAACTCTTTTCTCATCGGGAAGGCCGTCATGTCGTCAACATTTAATATTCTGCGCAAATCCGGGTGGCCGTCAAATATAACTCCAAAGAAGTCGTACGTTTCGCGTTCCATCCAGTTAGCACCTTCCCATAGCGTTGTAGCTGTTGGGATATGGCAATTATCACCGTCAATAAACACTTTAATGCGGATACGTACATTATTTACCAGGCTATGTACATGGTAAATAACGCCGATGGTCTTTTCCTGGTCAGGATAGTGTACAGCGGTAATATCCGTTAAGTAAATAAATTGAAGAGCAGGGTCGTTTTTTATAAAGCCTAATAAGGCTGTGATAGTTTCTACGTTAGTCTCTATAGTAAGCAAACCATAAGGGTCGCCTAAAGCGGTAATTTGTCCTTCAAATTTACTATTGATGCTTGTTAAAAGCTCTTCGTTAGTTATCTTACCCATTACTGTATACCGTATGAAGCTAATAGTTTTTGGTATTGAGGCTCGTTACGCCTGCGGCCCGACTCTGTTTTAACCAATTCCTGGATACACATAAAGCCATCAATAATAGCCTCTGGCCTTGGCGGGCATCCGGGTACATAAACATCAACCGGGATTATCTCATCTATACCTTGCAAAACCGAATAGGTATCAAAAATACCACCGCTTGATGCACAGGCACCAACAGCCATAACCCAACGCGGCTCGGCCATTTGCAGGTATACCTGGCGCAATACCGGGCCCATTTTTTTGGCAATGGTACCCATTACCATCAACAGATCAGCCTGGCGTGGCGAGAAGCTTAAACGCTCTGCACCAAAACGCGACAGATCATAATGCGAAGCCATGGTAGCCATAAACTCAATACCGCAGCATGATGTTGCAAAAGGCAATGGCCATAAAGAATTTGCACGGGCTAAGCCTACCGCTTTATCCAGCGAAGTAGCAAAAAATCCTGATCCTTCTACACCGGCAGGAGCACCAACTATTTGAATATCACTCATGAAATCTATTACTACAAATTCCTATCCAAAAACTTGAATAGAAAGCGCAAATTTATGATAAAAAACCTTGTATTTGATACACTATTAACGACAGGAAATATATTTAGAACAATTCTAAACAAAGGAATTATTATACAATTTGTCATTGCGAGCGTAGCGTGGCAATCGCAAGGAGTAAGTAGCCGACAAGCGAAGTTCGCGATTGCCACGCTCGTTCCTCGCTCGCAATGACATAGGATTTTTTAATCCCAGTCTAACGCGCCTTTTTTAATGATATAGATAAAACCTGCCAACAGCGTAGCCATGAAAATAAACATTTCATACATACCGGCTGCGCCAAGGTCTTTAAAGTTTACTGCCCAGGGGTACATAAATATAACCTCCACATCAAACAACACAAAAAGTATTGCTACCAGGAAGTATTTAATAGAAATAGGTGTACGGGCATTACCAATAACCTCAATACCCGACTCGAACGGCGTTAACTTATCTTTAGTTACACGCTTAGGGCCTATTTTGTGGGTTAATAGCATAACAAATACCACAAAACCTATAGCAACTATCATCTGGAAAATGATAGGTAAATAATTAACCGGTAAACTTTGTACTTCCATGGGTGCAAATATACAAATGGGTTGGTAATAAAAAAGGCCTCTGTCGAGGCCTTTTTTATTAAATATTATTTTGTACCGGCTTTCTTTGGTTTTGCCGGGGTAGCAGGTGAGGTTGGTGGAGCATTTTTGCTATCAAAATAGTAGGCGGCTTGTTTATTAACCGGATCTAACTCTTTTGCTTTAGTGAAACTCTCCATTGCTTTTGCATCATCTTTATCATGATACTGCGCATAAGTACCCATGTAGGCATAAGCTTCTGCAAGGTCTTTCTTTTCCCTGTCTGTAGGTGGCGGTGTTGCTGTATAATAAGCTATAACTTTATCATAATATGGCTTAGGCAACCCTTTCATATTATTTAAATCAGCGTCTCTTACAGATGCTATACGAGCGCGATACATAAACGCCAACGGAACAGGTTTTTCAACCATTACTCTTTGAATAAAGGCTAATGAAGTATCAGCCTTTGCCAACAATGTTGAATCGGGATTTTTTGAGCTAAATGAAAAATAGTAATAAATGCCCTGGTACAAGTGCTCTGTAATTAATGGTTTGTGCAACTTAGTAGTCAACTCATCATACGTTTTAGCAGCCCCTAAATAATCTTTTCTGGCACGGTAAACCAACGCTATTTCATTTAAAGCTTCTTGTGCCTTTGTTGTATCAAGATCGGCATATTTTCTATAAGTGGCAATTGCATTTACAGTGTCTTTATTTGCCATTTGCAAACGAGCCAAGTAGTAATAATCGCGTGGTAAAATACGATTCGGCGCAGCTTTAGAGAACCAGTTATTAATAGCAGTTAAACCTGCAGGATAATCTTTATTCTCATAAGCAGCATAACCTAAGTAGCGATAGATACGCGGATTAACTGATGCTGATTTTGCTAATTTGGTAGCTACTTCCTGCAAAGTCGCATAATCACCCGCGTTAACTAAAAAGTCGGCATAACGTAGTAATGACTCTGTAGACTCGTCAGTTAAGCTCAAATATTTTTTATAATTTTCAACACCTTCTTTTACTTTAACAGATGCTACTTTAATGTTTGATTGTGCTTGTGTTAGATCTGTTTCGGCTAACTCGCGGTAAGCGGGGCCAAAGTTAGGATCGATAGCGATAGCTGCTGCAAATTGTTTTTCAGAGCTTTCAAAGTTGTCAGCATATTTCCATAACACACCTTCGGCCACATTGGCTACCGGCGATTTTGGATCAAGTGTTAAAGCAGCCTGGTAGGCATCATAAGCTTCATTACTTTTCAATTGCGAGCGGTAAGCATTACCCAAGGTTACCATTATCTCGGCATCTTTCGGATTAACTGCTTTTCCTTTTGTTAATGCATCAATAGCTGCATTTGCTTTCGCAGGCGGGAATTTTCCGTCTTTAGCATCTAATAAGTAGGCTTTACCAATATATAAATATGGCCTGCTATCTTTTTTAGCTGTTAAGGTGATAGCCTGGTTAAAATTAGACGTAGCACCTGTTTCATCATTTGCAGAAAGCGCTACCGCACCTAATCCCACATAGTTTATAGCCGATTTTGGATCGGCGGCTATACCTTTTGTAAATGAGGTTTTTGCAGAATCTGCATAATCCTGGATAAGATATACCCATCCCAGGTAAAAAAAGTTTTCGTCAACTGTAGGCTGTGTAACCGTTAGGTTTTTAAGCATGCCTTTTGCTTTTTGATATTGCTCGGCATCAATAGCTTTTTTAGCATCGGCAAGGCTTTGCCCAAAAACTGCTGATCCTATAAATACCAGCCCTATTGCCACTTTAGCTATTTTACTGATCATTTTCATCGCTTTCAATTATAATTTATAGTTAGATATATTTAAAAATTACGTTTAACATTTATTTCTCTTGAGGGTATTGAGTCTGGCAATATGCCTGATCTCAGAATAACCCTTTGTCCGCGTTCGCTCAACAAAAACTGTGCAAACCCTGCACCCAAACCCATTTTGCCTGTGCTGTTTATAATATACAGCCCCCTGGTAAAGGGATATTGGTGTAATGCCAACGTAGTTTGAGATGGTTTAAAGTATTGAGTAGGGGCTTCTTTACTATTTTCATCCTTAACGGCAACTATTTTAACATTTTTTACTGCGTCTGCATAATCTTTATCCGGGTCATTTAACCAGTTAAAACCGGTTATACCTATGGCCTGCGGATGCGTACTTATGTATTTTATAACTTCCTTATTGTCTTTGACTGCAAAAATGTTTTTTAGTTTAAGCTCCTTATTTCCTGAAAACTGTTTCAAATAACGAATTAAACTCGAGTTCGGGTTATCAAAAACGATATCAGTAGTCGTTTTAGTCTGCCCGTTTAACATTTTTTTTATTTCATTTACCGATGTTAAGGTATCATTTGATGCTTTATTAACTATAAATGTAATGGCATCAACTGCAAAACGATTAACAACGGGCGGTAGTGTTCTATCGTTTAATATTTTTACTTCTTCTGCATTTAACTCGCGTGATAATATGACAAACCGTACACTATCATTAAGTAAAGCCCGCAACGCACCATTTTCTGTATGGTATGTAATACCAACTTTAGCGTTAGTATTTAATTGCATAAACACATAAGCTTCTTCATCAATTATTGGTTGAAACGACTCATCGGCAGCAATTTTTATTGTGCCGGAGTTAACTGTTTCTTGCTGTACTACTGTTGTTGGCTTTTGCTTACAAGCCGTAAAGCTTATAACTAACAAAATCCCTGCCAGTAAATAACCGGCTTTATTCTTCCTCACCCTCTTCCTTTTTAAATAATCGTGCAAATCTATATATCCCATATATAATAAGCAGGCAGCCAAATAACACTTTTTTGTAGCCATAATCTGGTAATATTTCATCCCAGAATATAACTAAAAGCCCAAAGGCCAAATAACAAACAAATGCTGCTGCTCCTAAAATAAACAGAAACCGCCTTTTGAGCGATTTCTGTTTACTATTAAACTCAGATGGCATATTATTGCTCTGCGTCCAGTGTGAATGAAATTGGTACGGTAAAGTTTACACGAACCGGGCGATTATTTTGAATACCAGGTGTCCACTTCGGTGATTTTTTCAATACACGGATAGCTTCGTCTGATAACGTTTGACTTGGGCTACGCAATGCTTTAATATCAGTTAAGCTACCGTCCTTTTCAACAACGAACGAGCAGATAACCCTACCGCTTGTACCATTTTCCCTATCAACAGCCGGGAATTTGATAGTGTTGCTTAAGTATTTACCAAATGCGTCCAAACCACCAGGGAAGGCCGGTTGTTTTTCTACCTGGCTAAAAATCCTGTTTTCATCCTCAGTAACTGCTTTAGTATCAGAGTTACCTACCGGTTCATCAATCCTGATGTCGGCATTCGGGTCGCCTTTTTGATCTTTCTGACC
>JACMRC010000539.1 GCA_014376655.1 Mucilaginibacter sp.
GATCCACCGTAATGTGGAATACCTGAGCGGATCGACAAACTCTGAAACATCAGCTTTTGATACCGTTACCGAACGACAAGGTGTATGCCGTGATTTTGCGCACCTGGGTATTGCCTTGTGCCGTGCTTTAACTATACCTGCGCGTTATTTTACCGGCTATGCCTACCAATTACAACCGCCCGATTTTCATGCCTGTTTTGAAGCTTATTTAAACGGCGAATGGATTTTGTTTGATGCCACCAAACTAATGCCCTTAAACGGCATGGTTAAAATAGCCACCGGCCGCGACGCTGCCGACACCGCCATTGCCAACATCTTCGGCGACGCCGAGCTTACTTCCATAGTGGTAAGCTGTAACCTGGCCGAGAAGAGCTTTGAGCCTTTTAATTATGGGCCGGTTGATTATAAGGGAATATCTTACCTCTGATGTGCGGATATGCAGATGGGTAAATGTGCAGATGCCCGTTTGATCTCAAAGAGTTAGTAGCAGACACTCATACATCATTAATTCATCTGCACATTTGCATAGCTGCACATTCACACATTATTAATTAATCTGCACATTTGCATATCTGCACATTTGCACATCAACAAGGTTTCACCGGGCTGCCAATCCAATCTGTTCCCGGCGACAGGCGCTCACCTTTCATAACCAGCGATAGCGCTTCAATACGGGTATCGTCGCCCAGCTCACTGTCATACAAAATAATTGTGCCTGCGCCTACGCTGCTGCGGGCACCAATTTTAACCGGGCCAACCTTCATTACCCTATCCTCGAACAAATGTGTTTGCGGACCGCAAAATTGGTTCAGGGCGGCATCGTCGCCTATGGTTACCATGTCAAATTCTGTAATGTCGGTAGTGTTTAAGAATACACGTTTACCCATTTTAACGCCCATTAGACTCATTATAGGCGGTAAAAATGGTGTACCCTGTAGGTAGTCAAGCAAGAAGGGGATAGCCAATGCTTCGTAAGTTGAGGTAACAGCCTCGCTTTTCCATACGGCCCAGCTCCACATTGGTTTTTGCTGTGCTTTATATTTGCCTATAAACACCCATTTCAATACCAGCGGAACCAAAAACGCCGGAATCCCCATAAAAAACAAATAATAGAATGGGAACAGCAGGATGATCTTCCATAGCGGATTATCAATTATCAAATCATGCGCGTAAGCGATGAAGAAGATAGAGAAACAAATAATTGCGCTCTCGGGCAATATAATGCGGATAAACTCCACCAGCCCGCGCGTAAACTTTTTAGCATTGCTTGGATAAAGCGTCAGTTCCTCGCCAAACGGGGTACTCTCCTGCCTGCGCGGTAACGGTATAGCCGGCGATCCAAACCAGTCGCGTGCTGTGCTATCTTTCAATTGTTGCTCGTCAGGCGGGGTTGACAGTACACCTATCAGCATATCGTTACCCAGGTTATAGCCTTGCGGAATCAACGCACTGTTACCTACAAAGCTTTTGTTACCGATGGTTGTTTTGCTTAGTATCAGTTGTTGTGCGCGGATATCGGCTTCACCAAGGGTAACGGCATCGGCAACAAAAGCGCCGTCGCCAATTTCTAATAACGGGTGGGTTACACTGCTGGCTGTAGAGATCTCTGTATTCTTACCAATTTTAGCACCCAATAGTCTAAAGTATGATGCAACATACACCGTCGCGTAGATGGGATGTATTACGATCAGGCTTAATGACATCAGCTGGTCTGCAAACCATTTGCGCACATAAAACATGCTATAAACCGAATACTTACCAGGTTTGATTTTGTACTGTAGTAATCGCGTTAGCAAAATAGTTTCGGCCATAAATAGTAGGATGTACATTATTGCCAGGAACGGCACGTGCATCATATAGGCAAAATTATAATCGGCGGCAGCATTATCTAAATTATTTATGGTGATAATGGTTGGCAGCAACGGCAACAAAATAATAAACGGGAACACCATCATACAGCCAATAAATATTAGCTTGTATTTACGACGGGTAAAAGACGATACCGGTTCCGGGTGCGGCAGTTCATCAATATTCTTAGTCTCTACAAACTGTGCAGGGCTGCCTTTCCAAACCTCGCCGGTTTTAATGGTTTTGCCTGCGGGGAGAAAGCTCAGGTCCTGTAATTCGCCCCAGGCTTCTATCTTGGTTTCGCCGGATATGCTGGCGCTACTGCCAATATAAGCATGATCACCAATATGGATGCGGCGCAGTTTAAGCAAGCCGTTCTCAACAAAAGCATTGTTAAGGTTGGTTTGCGAGCTTAGGCTCACATCGCTGCCAATGGTTATCAAATCTTCGGCACCAAAGGCAAAATCGCTTATTTGGGCATCCGGCGCTATTTTAATACCCAGCCAGCGCAGGTAAATTGGGTAAAGCGGCGTACCATTTAAAAACTGCGCGGGCAATAGGCGCTGCATGGCTTTTACAAACCACCACCTAAAGTAGTAGCTACCCCAAAGCGGGTAATCACCCTCTTTCATCTTGCCTATTACCAACCATTTGGCACCGATTGATATAATCGTAAATATAGGTGGGATAAAAGAGAACAGTACCAGCGAAGTGATTATGGCGTACAACACATTTTCCGTTTCTACATTAACATAATAATAGCCCAGGTAGGGTATAAATATCTGGAAGGCAAAAAGCCCGTATATTAGCAATAAAGACACCGCCTGACCCAAACCGCAAAGCAGGTAACGAAGCATCGGGGTTTTATTATAAGTTTTTTTAGCTTTAGGTTTAACTTCCGGTTGTTTCTCCCAAACGGATATCAAATTACTTAACGGACGATTAATGTAAATATCTTTTAATGACGCGCCTGGTAAATTAGCGTCACGGCGCAATTGCGATACAAAGCCTGCCGCCAATAACGAGTGCCCACCCAAATCGTCAAAGAAATCCATTTCCGGCGTGATATCTTTGTTAGGGAAGATGCCACTTAGCACTGCCAGGATCCTGTCCGCTGCCGGAGCATTCAAATCCAGTGATGCCTGCGGACTATCAGTTGCAGCAAAAGACCCAGGTACCGGCAGCGCTTTGCGGTTTATTTTACCGCTTGGCATCCTTGGCATTTCATCAACTTTAACAATAGTGCCCGGCACCATGTATGATGGCAGGGTTTTAGCCAACTCAATACGGAACAGGTTCTCCTCTATATCGTTAATGCCATCCATCACCACATAACCCACCAGCTGATCCTGACCGCTTCCATCCTTCTTAATAGCCACCACAGCTGATGCTACGCCGGTTATATTATTCAGCCTAACTTCTATCTCGCCAAGCTCAATACGGTAGCCACGCAGCTTTATCTGGTCGTCAAAACGGCCATGGAGGTCTACCGTGCCATCTTCTAATATAGCAGCGGCATCGCCGGTACGATAAACCATATCGCCCGGCAACATATACAGCGATTTGGGTTTAGGTACAAATTTTTGTTTGGTAAGTTCGGGCAGTTTAACATAGCCAGTTGCTACGCCCGGGCCGGTTATGATCAGTTCGCCCTCTTCGCCTATTGGTACCAGGTTAAGATCTTTATCAACAACGGCAAGGTTGTAGTTGGGTAGCGGGTCGCCTATAATAATCTTATCGCCTGCATTTAACGGGGCTATGGTAGCGGTAACTGTTGTTTCTGTCGGGCCGTAGCTGTTGTAAAAATCAATACCCGGCCTTGCCCATTTGGCTAATACCTGCGGTGTGCAGGCCTCGCCGCCGGCGTTAACTAATCGTAACGAGTTCTCGCTATCGTCCATAACGGCCAGTAAGCTCGGTACAGCGTGTAGAATAGTTATTTTTTCGTTGCGGATAACATCGCCCAGCTCATCAATAGCTTTTGATGTTGTATTGTCTGACACCCAGATAGTAGCGCCGGCAAAATAGCTTATCCAGGTTTCTTCGCACCACATATCAAACGATACCGAGAAACCCTGGTACACCTTGTCGGTCTCCCTGATGTCAAAAATAACCTGCTCCGACCGTACTAAATGGCAAATTTGTTTCTGACTGATCGGGATCCCTTTGGGTTTACCTGTACTGCCCGAAGTATAAAGCACATACGCAACATCATCCGGATGCGGGCCTTTTGGTATTTTAATAGTATCCGTTATTGATGGCATTGGTGGCACCAACAACCGCGGGCAAGGCGAATTTAATTTTTGCAGACTAAATATGCCGTCGGCTTCTACCTCATCTAATATCAGTTCTACACGTTCGGCGGGGATCTCTCTATCAACCGGCACATAAGTTGCGCCGCTTTTAACAATACCTAAAATAGCTACATGCAGCTCTAACCCGCGCTGCCACCATACCCCCACTTTGCTGCCGCGATCTATGCCTTTTTTGTTGAGATAATGCGCAACGGCATTGCTCCAGCGGTCCAATTCGGCGTAGGTTAGGGATTGCTCATGAAAAATAAGCGCAGGTTTATTTGGATGTAGTTTAGCGGTTTCGACAAATAAGGCAGCCAATGTTTCCTGGCGGATCAGATCCGGCCTATTGGCTCCGAGCACAATACTCAGTGAATTCATATTAAATATATAGTTACTTTAGGGGTATCAGTTTATAAATTGGACTAAGGTTTTACTATGCTCAATAATAAGCATTGTTTGGGTATATCTGATAAAATAAAACAGCCATGGTTTAACCAGTTTATAAAGAAACAATATTATTACAATGATAGTTTGCTACCATAGAGAAATACTTAAACCATGGACAGATATTGAGCTGCAGGAACGCCTATCGTTCCTGCCCGATAACATCCAAAAGCCCATATTATTGAAGCGGAATCACCTGGATGTGCAACTATCTGTTTCCGGTAATTTATTGCTCTTAGAATTGATCAAACACTTCGGCCTCGACCTAAAACTAAGCAACCTGATCTACGGCGAGCATAAACGCCCATACTTTAATAACGATTTTGATTTCAACATCTCGCACTCAGGCAATCGTGTTATTTGCTGCGCGACGAAGGAAGGTAAAGTGGGTATTGATATTGAATTAATGCAACCGGTGTCCATTAATTACGATGACTATTTTACACCAACCGAACAGGCAAACATCCGCGCAGCTCAAAACCCCGAAGCTGAATTTTTTAGATATTGGACAAAAAAAGAAGCTCTGCTAAAAGCAGTTGGTACCGGTATGTTTACGCCTTTATTGGATATTGATGTTTCTGAGGATGAAGTTCAGTATAGGAATGGCATCTATTACCTATCGCCGATTGATATTGATGAGGATTATCTGGGATGCATAGCGCATACATTTAGGCAGGATATATTAATTAAAGAATTAATACTATAAAGCAATTCATCAACAGTTTGCCATACCAAAACCTACGGTATCTCTATATAATTGCGGCGATACATCAGCATTTGTTTTAAAGAACCGGCTAAAATAATATTCGTCATTATAGCCCAACTCATAAGCTATTTCTTTTACAGTTTTGTTGGTAAGATACAACTCGCGTTTAGCTTCAATAACTATTCGTTCTGCTATTAAATTGGTTAAGGTTTTGTTAAAATGGGCCTTAGCTAATTTAGCCAATGCCTTTGGCGAAATATTAAGCAACTCGGCATATTGATTTGCCGAGTGCTTTTCTTTATAATGTTCCTCAATAGCATCTTTTAAATTTTGCAGAATGAACGGTTCTTTGCTATCGCCAACCAATTGTTTTGCTTCAGCATGCTGGCCGGTTTTTAAACGGGCAGCGGTGATCAAAAATATCTTTAGATAAGAAACCAGCAGCTCATATTGCGCCAGGCCGACTGTTTGCATTTCGGCCTTTATTTGTTCTACCAACATGTTAAATGTACTTGCCGATGCTGCATCAACATCAATGTAAGGCGGTTGATAAACGTTGTTAAACAAAATACCATTTGCAGCAACCTCTTTATGATGTTTATAGATGCAAAAAAACTCAGGGTGAAAATTTAATAATACACCTTCAAATTCATCATGGGTGCTAACCATAAACGGCTGATACAATGATATAGTAAACATAGTGCCGGGCCCAAAATCAAATTCAGAAAAATCCGTTCTTAATTTACCGCTGCCTTTCTTCACCCAAATAACCGAGTAATAATTATGGCGCTGCAAATGGTCAAACTGGTTACTATCTTCAAATAAAAAAAGTTTGAAGGCTAGGTTACCGTTCTGCGGGTTTATCAGTGTAAAAGCCGTTTGTGTGTTCAGCATTTTTATAATTTATAACTTACGGTCGGTTTCGTTTATGGGCATATCATTTATGCTGGCAAACCTTTTTTGCATATAACCATTTGCGTCAAACTCCCACAATTCATTACCATAACTACGATACCATTGGCCGGTTTCGTCATGCCATTCATACTCAAACCTTACTGCCATTCGGTTCTCGCGGAAACCCCAAAGCTCTTTTTTTAGTTTATAACCTAATTCCTTGTTCCATTTATCTTTTAAAAATTGTTTCACTTCTTCGCGGCCATTTATAAAATCGGTGCGGTTGCGCCATTCGGTATCAATGGTATAAGCTAAACATACTTTTTCGGGGTCCTTTGTGTTCCAGGCATCTTCGGCAGCCTGCACCTTTTGTAAGGCTGTTTGCAGATTAAACGGAGGTAAAGGATATCGCGGATTTTCCATATCTTAATTAAGTAAATGTAATTTAAATAACTGCCTAAAACGTATCCTAATTAAACGTTAACAGCGGCATAAGCCGTTACAACCGGGAAATCAATTGCTGTATTAGACGTATTGTTAAAGTAGTTGGTTAAAATATTTAAGGCTACATGGCCCACAGTTTCTGCTATTTCGCCTTCGGTTAACCCGGCACTTTTTGCTGCATTTACATCATCATCATTTACCAACCCTTTTTTGTTAAGCAATTGAATGGCAAACTTTAAAGCTGCATCGGTTTTAGGATTGGTTGCTATTGCATGGCGTGCGTTAGTTAAAGTCCCGTCATCAATATTCACCAGGTTTTTACCAATGAATGAATGGGCAGATAAACAGTAGTTACACGTGTTACTTTCGGCTATAGCCAAGGCCAATAATTCCCCGTTTTTTGAACCCAATGTACCATGCGACAACGCCCCACTTAAATTAAGATAGCCTTCTAATAAAGCCGGCGAGTTGCCCATGGTACGCATCATATTTGGCACCATGCCTAATTTACTTTGTACTGCATCAAATAATTGTTTGGTTTTGCCTGTAGCTTCTTCCGGATTTACTGCTTTTAATCGTGTCATTGTTTTAGTTTTTTGTTTGTCGATATTGACAATACAAAGGTGCATGACAGGTTTATGCTTAAAAATGGAAAATCTACGCCTGTTGATGGACAATTTTTCAGATGTTTCCTGCTTCACTCTTACAAGCAAGAAAAACCACTCTGTAAAGAGTGCTGTTAAATATGTAGCTATTATGAGCAGGAAATAATAATCAAAACATATTTATAACCTAAAGGCTATAGGTATAATGTATGAAACACGTATTACTTTTCCATAAAATACGCCAGGTTCCCATTTAGGCGAGATCTTCAATATCCTGATCGCTTCGGCCGACATCTCCTCATTGGGGGTTTCAGTTACTTTATAATTAGCTAACGACCCATCTTTTTCAACAACAAAAGCCACCTTTACCCTACCTTCTATCCTATTGGTTTTAGCCCAGGTAGGATATCTCATACTATCCCCTAAAAACTTGCCAAAGGCGGTTAGTCCGCCTTTAAAAGCAGGTTGTATTTCCCTTTGGGTATAATTATACGTTATACCGTCTGCGTCAACAGATTTACCCGCAACTAATTGCCCGGCGTTATATTCTTCGGTAAAAGTGAGTTTGTTAGAGGGATTGTAATGCGTTTCGCCTTTCCACTCCCCATTCTTTAAACCGTCTTTTATTGGGCCCTGCTCTATTATATTTTTAAAATCGTTATTGTATATAATGTGGGTCCCGTTACCATTTTTTAGCAGTACATTACCTGTGCTATCCACGCAATCAAGTACTAACAGCTCTTTACCTGCAGCGTATGTTTTATGAAGATATAATTTGCCATTTTTATAATATTCGTAACTATCGCCGTCTCTTAAACCTGCTTTGTAATTGGCAAGATCCATCTTTTTGCCGGATGGATAATAGTGCCGGCATTGGCCCTCGTATACAACAATATTGGGCTTTGAGCTTTTACCAACAAACCTTATCGTTTTATCTTTATAATATTCGGTAACGTTATAAAAGGTCGATCCCGAGTCTGGCTCGTTGAATACCCTTATATAATCGGCTTCTTCCAGTTTATCAACCAAAGCGCCCGAGTTTTTAACAAAATAAACCTCCTCCTTTTTTTGCCCAAAACTATGATGGATGCAAAACAGGCCGAGAATTAGCAGGATTAAGGATTTTAGTTTCATAAGTTGACTAAGGTTTATGGACTGCTAAAGTAATAAATTAGTTAGCAATACAATGGCGCAATCTTTGCATTTAAAATGCAAAACAAAACCATGCCCGAAGGACCATCCATATTAATCTTGAAAGAAAAACTACTACAATTTAAAGGCAAAAAGGTATTGGACGCCAACGGCTACGCCAAAGGTTTTGATGCCGATTTACTGATAGGCAAAACCCTGAAGGATATTAAAACCTGGGGCAAGCATACATTGCTGATCTTCCCCAAGTTTACGGTACGGGTACACTTGATGTTGTTTGGATCGTACTATATTAACGACCGTCCTAAAAAAAACGCTTCGCTGCACATGCAGTTTAGCAATGGCGAGGTTAATTTTTCTATTACATCTATCAAATTAATTAAAGAACCGTTGGATGAGGTTTACGATTGGTCGGCGGATATTATGAGTAAGAAATGGGATGCGGATAAGGCTCTTACAAAACTAAAAGCCAAACCTAAAATGATGATCTGCGACGCGTTGCTGGATCAGAAGATCTTTTCAGGATCGGGTAATATTATTAAGAATGAAGCATTATTCAGAGCGCATTTACATCCCGAAAGTATTATTGGCGAAATACCTGATGATAAGCTAAAAGACCTGATAACCGAAGTAGTACAATTTAGCAGCATGTTCTTAAAATATCGCAAAGCAGGCACACTTACCAAACACCTTGACGCTTACGAAAAAGACATTTGCCCGCGCAACCTTATCACCTTTCATAAAACTGATACCGGTAAAACAAAAAGGCACTCCTACTATTGCGAGAAGTGCCAGGTGTTGTTTGATTGATAAATCCCCACTTGTCATTTCGAAACGTCGTGAGAAATCTTATACGCTTGATAGGCGGATCGCTCGTATAAGATTTCTCACTCGTTCCTCGTATCGAAATGACAAAATGTGTTATTAGGCTTTACTACACCACCCTCACCTTCAAAAAGCTTGGATGTAATTTCGATGTGTAAATTTTATGTGTTTGCGTTTTAAAATCGCTTTCGCTGGC
>JACMRC010000540.1 GCA_014376655.1 Mucilaginibacter sp.
ATCCACATCGCAAGCCAGTACCCAGTTATCTATTAATGTTTCCATCTGTTATTCTTTTATAAGTAATTACCACTTTGCTTTAACCTGCTCGCGCATGGGTTCAAATTGTACGGTCGGGTCCTTTTCTTCGGGCGCGTTTACAAAATGCGTAAAGCGTTTGCGCAGGGCCGGGTCATCAATAACTTCTTTCCACTCGCAGTGGTAGGTGTTTACCAATGCCTGCATTTCTTCTTCCAACTGTTCACAAATGCCAAGGCTATCGTTTATCACTACATTTTTTAAGTAAGCTATGCCACCATCCATTTTATTTAACCAGGTAGCGGTGCGCGATAAAGGCTCGGCTGTTTTAATGTAAAACATCAGGAACCTATCCAGGTATTTAACCAATGTTTCCTTATCAATATCAGTAGCAAACAACTCGGCATGTTGTGGCTTTGAGCCTCCGTTGCCGCATACATATAAGTTCCACCCTTTTTCTGTAGCTATTATGCCAAAGTCTTTTGATTTTGCTTCGGCGCATTCGCGGATACAGCCGCTAACGCCGCCTTTTAATTTATGCGGTGCGCGAATGCCTTTATACCTATCCTCAATTTCAATGGCGAATGATACGCTGTCATGCAATCCAAAGCGGCACCAGGTGCTGCCAACGCAGCTTTTTACGGTTCGTAATGCCTTGCCATAAGCATGGCCGCTTTCAAAGCCGGCATCAATTAACTCTTCCCAAATAGCGGGCAAATCATTTAAATGCGCACCGAACAGATCTATACGCTGGCCGCCGGTAATTTTAGTATATAAGCCATATTGTTTGGCAACTTGTCCTAACACGATCAATTTATCAGGAGTGATCTCGCCTCCCGGTATGCGTGGAACTACAGAGTAAGTGCCACCTTTTTGGATATTTGCCAAAAACCTATCGTTACTATCTTGAATGGTATCCTGCTTAACAATAACATCATTCCATAAGCTGGATAGTATGCTGGCAACAGCAGGCTTGCAAACTTCGCAGCCATCGCCCTTGCCAAAATGGTCAAGTACCAGGTCGTAGTTTTTAAGGTTATTTATTTTAACAAGGTCATATAGCTCCTGGCGCGAGTAATCAAAATGCTCGCACAATACATTCTTTACATATTGCCCGTTGGCTTTCATTGTGCCGGCAATAAGGTCCTTAACTAACGGAACGCAACCACCGCAGCCTGTGCCGGCTTTGGTGCATTTTTTAATGCCGTCCATGTCGGTTATGCCCAGATCAGAAACCGCTGAGCAAATGGCCGCCTTGTTAACCGCTTCGCACGAGCAGATCAGCGCATCGTCAGGCAAACTCATGACGCCTGCGCCTTCACTCTCTGCTCCGCCCCTTGAGCCTAATATCAGGTCCTCGGGATTTGGTGGCAACACCAGTTTATTGTTAACCGTTTGCAATAGCATGTTATAGGCATCGGCATCGCCAATTAAAATGCCACCTAACAGGTACTGGCCATCGGTAGTAATATTAATGCGTTTATAAACGCCTTTATGTGTGTCTTCAAAAACTATGGTACGGCAATCGGGCTCGGTAATAAATGCGTCGCCAAAGCTGGCAACATCAACACCTATCAGCTTAAGCTTGGTGCTCATGTCGTAACTGTAAAATAGCTTGCTTCCACCGGTAATTTGCGATACTACAATCTCGGCCATTTCATAGCCCGGGGCTACCAGGCCGTATATCATACCTTCATACAAAGCGCATTCGCTAATGGCAAAAATGCTTTCATCGTTGGTTTGCATTTTATCGTTAACCATAATGCCGCCACGTGTGCCAACTTGCAGGCCTGCAAGTTTTGCTACTTCATCGCGCGGGCGGATCCCTGCTGATATTACCAGCATATCTACCGGCAACACGCTTTCATCATTAAAATGCAGCGCATTAATTTTATGGGCACCACCTATGTGCGATGTGCTTTTATTTAAATGTATATTTAAACCAAGCTCTTTTAATTTAGACTGCAGCATTGCGCTACCGGCCGAATCTATTTGCCTCGGCATTAAACGCGGGGCAAATTCAATAACGTGGGTTTCTTCAATGCCAAGATCCATTAATGCTTTGGCAGCTTCAAGACCCAACAGGCCGCCGCCCATTACAGCGCCGGTTTTGGCATTGGCGGCGTAATCTTTTATCAACTCCAGGTCCTCGATGGTGCGGTAAACAAAAACGCCGTCCTTTTCAATGCCCGGGATGTCCGGAACAAAAGCCGATGAGCCGGTTGCTAAAACCAGGTAATCGTACTGTATAGTCACACCTAATAATGAATGTACGGTTTTAGCGGTGCGGTTTATTTCTTGTATCGGGTCGCCAAGATGCAGCATAATGCCCTGCTCGTCATACCATTCGCGGGTTGACATGGACAGGTCATCTGCTGATTTGCCGTTAAAATATTCACTTAAGTGTACGCGATCATAAGCCTGGCGTGGCTCTTCGCCAAATACGATGATGTTGAACCCTGACGATCTGGATACAAGTTTTTCGCAAAACTTGTATCCAACCATGCCATTGCCAACTACTATAATGGTAGGTTTTATCATGACGTTTTTGTTTGTTAAAGCGTTTTTATTATGTAAATTCAATTAAAGTGCGACCTAAATTGCATTTACAATAGCAAGTTTAAACAAAAAGTTTATTAAATCAAATAATTATTGTTATTTTGGTCATATAATTAATGTGTTTTAGAGATAAATATTGATAAATAATATGATTTACATCAATTATGATTGAATATTTTGATGTTAAATCTAACTTTTATTAAAAAATCAATCAATTGGCCCTCTAAAAACATGTGTTTTTTAACAAATCGCTAAAAATTATGATAAATAACCCTTCGCAACCAGAATTATATGTTTTAGGAGCCGGTCCCGGCGATCCGGAGCTGATTACGGTTAAGGGATATAAAATTTTACAGCAGGCTAAAGTTATATTATATGATAACCTGGCTAATCGCGAATTATTGGATCTTGCCCCGGCAGATTGCGAGCAGATTTATGTAGGCAAGCAGCCTTATGGTAAATATACCACCCAGGAAGAGATCCATAGCTTGATTAAGCACTTTGCATTTAGTAAAGGCAGCGTAGTGCGGTTAAAAGGCGGTGACCCATTTATATTCGGCCGCGGATTTGAAGAAATACTATTTGCCCGCGAGCAGGGTATTAAAACCTATTATATACCGGGTATTACCAGCATGCAGGCATCTGGATTAGAAGATATACCACTAACCCACCGTGCCATAAGCGAAGGTATTTGGGTGGTAACCGGTACCAAAAAGGATGGCACGCTATCTGCGGATTTGCGACTGGCAATGCAAAGCAATGCTACCGTAGTAATATATATGGGGATGAAACAACTGGCATCAATAGCGGCCACTTATGTTGATGCGGGGTTGGGTGATACACCTGCAGCTATTATACAACATGCATCAACAGTTAAACAAAAATCAGTAAAAGGAT
>JACMRC010000541.1 GCA_014376655.1 Mucilaginibacter sp.
AAGTAGCTGCGCACGTTAGCTACGGTACGGTTAATGTTGTCGGTAGCGGTTTCAACCAGTACGGCAACACCGTGTGCGGCATAGCCTTCGTAAACCAGTTCTTCATAATCTTTTTCATCACGACTGGTAGCGCGTTTTATGGCAGCTTCCACACGGTCTTTAGGCATATTAACGGCCTTCGAGTTTTGTACCGCAGTACGCAAACGCGAGTTGGTATTTACATCGCCACCACCGGCTTTAACAGCCATTACTATCTCTTTGCCCAAACGGGTAAACTGTACGGCCATTTTGGCCCAACGCTTAAATTTTCTCTCTTTACGGAATTCGAATGCTCTTCCCATTGTATAATTATAATCCCTTTAGGTAGGATTTTAAGGTGCAAATATAAGATATTGCTGCGCAATAGAAACAAGAGTCAAGAATCAAGAAACAAGACGGGTTTTTAATATGTCAAAATCTTGGTTCTTGACTCTTGCTTCTTGTCTTTTTCTATCGCAAATTCTCCAACATATCAGCAGTCATACTGCTCAGGTCAAATTTTTGTTTCCAGCCCCAATCGTTTTGGGCGTAGGTATCGTCAATGCTTTTTGGCCAGCTATCGGCAATGGCCTGGCGCGGGTCAAAATCGGTATAGCTTATTTTAAAGTTGGGCAGGTGTTTTTTTATTTCTGCGGATAATAAGGCAGGCGTAAAGCTGATACCACCTAAGTTGTATGATGAACGGATACTTATTTTATAAGCCGGTGCTTCCATCAACTCCAGTGTAGCGCGTATAGCATCTTCCATATACATCATTGGCAAAGCGGTATCGGCAGATAAGAAACTTTCATACTCGCCTTTAGCTAAGGACTGGTGAAAAATATCAACTGCATAATCTGTAGTGCCGCCTCCCGGTTCAGATCGCCAGCCTATCAGGCCGGGATAACGGATGCTGCGCACATCCAAACCATATTTAACATAATAATACTCGCACCAACGCTCGCCTGCCAACTTGCTGAAACCGTAAACCGAGTTAGGGTCCATTATGCAAAACTGTGGCGTATGCTCGCGTGGCGAATGCGGCCCGAAAACAGCGATAGAACTTGGCCAAAAAACTTTAGCCGTTTTAAACTCGACAGCCAGGTCCAATATATGTATCAGCCCGTTCATGTTCAGGTCCCAGGCCAGTTTTGGTTTTTGTTCGCCTACGGCAGATAATATGGCTGCCAGCAAATAAACTTGTGTAGGTCTATGTTTTTCAAATAAGCTATGCAGATTTTCTTTATCCAGTACATTAGCCAGCTCAAACGGACCGGCATTTATTACCGGGTTATCGCTGGTGCGGATATCGGATGCTATCACCTGGTCGTTACCATACTTAGCGCGTAGGTTCATAACCAATTCAGTACCAATTTGGCCGTTAGAGCCAAGTACTATTATCTTTTCGTTCATATTGAGTATCAGTTAGGCAAAGGTAAAAATTTGGTGCAAATGATTGGCTTTTTCCAAAATATGAATGGTCATTTACATTAATTATAGGCAGTCAATAAAAAAATCCCGATATTTGGCTTCACGTAATAAATTATTAATTAACAGTTTAAACAAAATGAAACCGCCGCAGGCAGCTTCATTACTATTTAGAAACAAATTAAAACAATGAAAATCGCAGTTGTAGGCGCCACAGGATTAGTTGGCACTAAAATGTTGCAGATTCTTGAAGAACGCAACTTCCCCATTACAGAACTATTATTAGTCGCATCAGAGAAAAGTGTTGGTAAGGAAATCACTTTCAAGGGTAAGGCAATAAAGGTTATTTCTGTTGAGGATGCGATAAAACAGAAAGCTGACATCGCCCTATTTTCGGCAGGTGGCAGCACATCATTGGCACAGGCTCCGTTATTTGCGGCAGCAGGTACTACGGTAATTGATAATTCATCAGCATGGCGGATGGACCCAACCAAAAAACTGATTGTGCCCGAAGTTAATGCCGATGTGTTAACTCTCGAAGATAAGATCATTGCCAACCCAAATTGCTCGACCATACAAATGGTAGTGGCCTTAAAACCATTACATGACAGGTATAAAATTAAACGTGTTGTTGTTTCAACCTATCAATCGGTAACCGGTACCGGTGTTAAAGCTGTTGAGCAGTTAATGAACGAGCGCGCGGGCATTGATGGCCCTATGGCATATCCATATAAAATTGATTTAAACGTTTTGCCTCAAATTGATGTGTTTACCGAAAACGGTTACACCAAAGAGGAAATGAAAATGGTTAAAGAAACCAATAAAATTATGGGCGACGACAGCATCCGTGTTACGGCTACTACTGTACGCATTCCGGTTATGGGTGGTCACTCAGAATCTGTAAACATTGAGTTTGTTAATGATTTTGATGTGGAAGATGTAAAAGCATTGCTGGCAAAATCGCCGGGCATTATTGTTACTGATGACACCGCTAACTTAAAATACCCAATGCCGCTTGACGCGCACGATAAAGACGAAGTATTTGTAGGCCGTATCCGCCGTGATGAAAGCCAGGACAATACTTTAAACTGCTGGATAGTGAGCGACAACCTGCGCAAGGGCGCTGCCACCAACGCGGTACAAATTGCCGAGTATTTGGTGGCCAACCATTTGGTAGGGCAGGCTGTAGAAGCGTAGCTTTAAAAGTTATAGAGATTGAAAGGGATAGCCAGTTGGTTATCCCTTTTTTGTTATAAATTTATGGTAATGAAGAGCCTGCTTTTTATTTGGTGCTGTTTTATTTCGGTTGGCGTGTTTGGGCAAACGCCGAAGGCTATTGAAGCTGATTTGTTGAAGTTGTTTCGGGGAATTAATACTAATTCTTCGGATGTTGATAAAGCTAATACTGAGTTTTCCAGAAAATTAATTTATTATGCCGAGAAGTATCCTGCCAGTATAAAATGGCCGTTTGAGTCGTTAAAAAAAGAAAATCTTAATATTTCTACCTCGTCAGATAATATGTTAAGAATTTACTCATGGGACACTTGGAGTGGAGGCACGATGCATTATTTTGAAAGTGTTTTTCAATATAAAGTGGCGGATAAAACAAAAACGTTATCAGATGCATCAAAAGCCGTAGTGGATGATAGACCTAGCTATTATCGCTTATATACATTTAATGCCGATGGTAAAACTTATTACCTTGCAATATGGCGCGGCATTGGATCAAGCAAAGATGCCGAAACAGGAATTCATAGTTTTACTATCGAAAATAAAGAATTGAAGCGTAGCAAA
>JACMRC010000542.1 GCA_014376655.1 Mucilaginibacter sp.
TATGCCCTCACTCATATAACGGCCGCGTACATCCTGGTAAACAAAAATATAACCATCGTGTACAAACTGCGACGACGGGCCAAGCGATGTTTTCAATGCTTCGCCATAAGGCGCAACGCTGTAACAGGTGCGGTCCATCATAAATGGATATTTCTTCGATTGGTCTTTAGGCACATATACCGACGTGAACAGTTTCTTGCCATCGCGCATGGGTACCTGGTATTCAAACTTAGTGTAGTTGGTCTTGATGTACTCGGCATCGGGGCCGGGTACGCCAAACTGTGCAGCAGCATTTAGCGATACCGTTGTCAGGATAAAAAAGATCAGTTTTTTCATGTTTAAAATTAAGTTCTGAAAGTACTCATTTTAGCTGTGAAATCAAAATTGGCAATGCGGTTTAAAGCGCTTAAATCCTCACAATCAGTAGCTCTAAAAATATTTTTACAAAAAACGTATCATTTTTGTTACATTTATATTGTAGCTTTATACTACCAATTTAGAAGGAGGTCTGGATTATGAAAAAAGCACTAATGTTTTGTTTGTTGGCTTTTGGTATAACAGCGGCAAAAGCCCAATGCCCCATCAATGAAATTTTAACCACCAAAGACCCGCAAACCATTGCCGGCCTGATTGAAGGAAACACCGACTGTATAAAGCAATCGTTGACGCAGAACCCCGAGTACCAGAGTTTTAGAGTTTATGTAGATTATTTGTATAACACATCAGCACCGTGGATCTATCACACCAATTCGCAGAAAGAAAAGTTGTTTGAAGATTTTTATACTGCCTGGGGCAAGGCTTATCCAACCATGAGTTCGGCTGCGCCGGATAGCCCGGAATTTTACGTTGCTGTAAAAGTTATGGTAGCAACCGACCCTACATTTTTTACCCAGAAAAAAGAAACTAAAGTGCCCATAAAATACCAGCAATGGTTACACGTAAAAACCCTTATTGCAAAATATGGCGAACGTAACGTAACGCTTTTAGCTAACGCGACATCAAAAATTGCCAACATATCTACAGCTAATTACGCGGCATTTGTATCTAATTAACCCCTGCACTTGCCCGGTTATACCGGGCAGGTGTTCTTTTTAAAAGCGAGTTTGTAAAAGCGATGGGGGTTAGGTCTATCGCTTTTTTGTTTGGGGGTGATGAGTGTTTGGCGGTTAGGAACGCGCGCCGGGGACTTACCCCGCGGCTCTTCGAGCGCGACCCTCTCTCGCCTTCAGCGGAAAGAGGGTAAATGGAGCAAAAATAAAACTGTATTCTCCCTCTTTCCCGCTTGCGGAAGAGAAGGATGACGAGCGAAGCGATGTCAGGTCCAAAGGACTCCTATGGAGGTGAGTAAACGGCGCGCTTTAAAAGCTCTCTACCCCAATATCTCTGCTATCTCATCAAATCCTTTTTCGCGGGCCAGGTCGGCGGGTAGTTTGCCGCCTTCCATGCGGACATCGGTTTGGGCACCATTTTCCAATAAAAGGATAAGCAATTCTAAGTTACCGGTCTGCGCTGCAGAATGTAACGGCGTTGAACCCGCTTGTTGTTTTACGTTTACTTTTGCGCCATTTTCAACCAGCATACGGGCAATATCAGTATAGTTGCCCGCGGCTGCCGAGTGCAACGGGAAAACATTAAAGCCATTATTTGATGGCAGATTAACATCCGCACCTTTTAGTACAAGGTAACGGGCAGCTTCAAACTGACCGAAGTAACAGGCCAGTCCCAATGGTGTAAAACCGTCAACGGCATATTCATTTAACGCGTCGGGGTGGTTAAAAACAAGATAGGCAAGTACATCAAACTTACCCGCTGCTGCTGCTTCGAACAAGTTGAGATCCTCCACATACTTTAAAAGCAATGCAGTAACCTCGGGCTTTTTGTAGTAGCATGACAGCATTAGCGGCGATACCTTATGGCTTGTGGTTGCGATTGCCAATGCCGGATTTTGCGTCAATAAATTATTAACGCCGGGCAAATCGCCGTCGGTAATAAATTGTTCCAGTTGTTCTACGCTCATTGAAGTCAATATTACTAAAAAATTAAAAATTAAAATGCATAGTTGTTTAATCTGTGTAACTTTATATTTGCACAATACTACTGTTACATAAGGGATGCCTGTAAAAGCAAATCAGTTTAAATCAAATAGTTTCAAAGAGGAAAATCTGCCTCGCCAATCTTCAGAAAAAGGTTCAAGAGAACGGCCATTAAAGCCAAAAGCAGAACGCATGCCGGTATTTGACCTGGCCGACGGCCGGCTGGTAAAAATTGCAGGCCTGTTTTGCCTGCTGTTATCGCTATTCTTCTTAATTGCTTTTACCTCGTACCTGTTTACCTGGCAGCAAGATCAAAGCTATGTGTCGGCAGCCAATGGCGGCTGGCATAATTTGTTTACCAGCCAGGCCGAGCTTAAACTAAAAGGCATAGACCCGGTGGAGAACTGGCTGGGCAAATTTGGCGCGCTGCTATCCAACCAATTTATTTTCGAGTGGTTTGGCGTGGCGTCGTTCTTGTTCGTATTTGTGTTTTTTGTTATAGGCTACCGCATGCTGTTTAAGGTAAAGCTATTTTCGGTTATCAGGACGCTTGGTTATTCACTTTTCGGATTGATATTTATATCGGTAACACTTGGTTTTATACATGCTTTTATTGATGATAGTCCGCATTTCTTAGAGGGGGGATTTGGCTACTGGACCAACCGTTTGCTTGACCTACAAATAGGCCAAACCGGTACCGGCGGCTTACTGGCTTTCGCAGCCCTTACCACTTTAATCATCGCTTATAATATTGATTTTAAACTACCTCAACGCAAGCCTAAAGATGCTGCAATAGCCGGTGCTGATGAAGAATTCCCGCGTCCATTTTCGACCGAGCTGATAGAACTTGTTGACGAAGAAATATCGCACCCGGTTGAATGGCCAAAAGGTAATAATGTGAAGAAGCCAGAAGCGTTTGTTAATCAACCTATAACGCCTGAGACTACTTTCCACGAAACGGTAGTTTTAACACCCGATAATGAGAACGTTGACCCTGATATGGGCGACGATATCCCGCTAACGTTAGAAACAGAGCGCCCAAGCCCGGTACTTAACGTTGAAAAATCGGATGATGATAAAGCAAAAGCATTAGTTGAGCAATTTGGCACTTACGACCATAAGCTGGACCTGGCATCGTACAAATATCCTACACTTAACCTATTAGAAGAATACGGTACCGGCAAAATAGCCGTAAACTCGGAAGAACTGGAAGCCAACAAAAACAAAATTGTTGAAACGCTTAACCATTATAATATCGAGATCGACAAGATCAAAGCGACCATTGGCCCAACAGTTACGTTGTACGAAATTATACCGGCTCCGGGTGTGCGGATCTCGAAGATCAAGAATTTAGAGGATGATATCGCGCTAAGCTTAGCGGCTCTGGGAATCCGTATTATTGCCCCTATGCCGGGCAAAGGCACCATCGGGATAGAAGTGCCTAACCAAAACCCGGAAATGGTTTCTATGCGGTCTATTTTGGCTACAGAGAAGTTCCAGAACACTACCATGGACCTGCCCATCGCCTTAGGTAAAACCATATCAAACGAAGTATTTATTGCCGATTTGGCTAAGATGCCCCACTTATTGGTTGCGGGTGCTACCGGCCAGGGTAAATCGGTTGGCATTAATGCGATATTGGTATCGTTGCTATACAAAAAGCACCCTTCCGAGTTAAAGTTTGTATTGGTCGACCCTAAAAAGGTGGAGTTAACCCTGTTCCGCAAAATAGAGCGTCACTTCCTGGCTAAACTTCCTGATGAAGCTGATGCTATTATTACCGATACTAAGAAAGTGGTTAACACGCTTAACTCGCTTTGTATTGAGATGGACCAGCGTTATGACTTATTGAAAGACGCTCAAGTACGTAACTTAAAAGAGTACAACGCCAAATTCGTCAACCGCAAAATAGCCGACCCGGAGAAACACCGTTACCTGCCATTTATTGTATTGGTGATAGATGAGTTTGCCGATTTAATGATGACTGCCGGTAAAGAGGTGGAACAGCCTATAGCGCGTATTGCCCAATTGGCGCGTGCCGTGGGGATCCATTTGGTTATTGCTACACAAAGGCCGTCGGTTAATATTATTACGGGTACTATTAAGGCCAACTTCCCGTCGCGATTGGCGTTTAGGGTATTGTCTAAGATAGACTCGCGTACCATATTAGATGCCGGCGGTGCCGACCAGCTGATTGGCCGTGGTGATATGTTATTCTCGACCGGTAGCGATTTGATCCGCTTACAGTGCGCGTTTGTGGATACACCAGAGGTTGAACGGATATCGGACTTTATTGGCAACCAACGCGGCTACCCTACTGCCATGTTATTGCCTGAGTATGTTGGCGAGGGCGAAAGCAGCAGCAGCAAAGAATTTGACGCTAACGACCGCGACCCCATGTTTGAAGAAGCGGCCCGCCTTATAGTAATGCACCAGCAGGGATCTACATCATTAATACAACGCAAGCTAAAACTGGGCTATAACCGCGCAGGCCGCATTATTGACCAGTTAGAGGGAGCAGGCATAGTCGGCCCGTTTGAAGGCAGCAAGGCCCGCGAGGTGCTGTACCCGGATGAGTATTCTTTGATGCAGTATTTGGATACTTTGGGTAAGGATTAGGCGATAAGTACTGTGGTTGTAACTATTAGCATAATGTAATGTCAAACCCCTAAATAAACCTTGTACCATGAAGACATTACAATCAAGAACTATTGCAGTAGCTACACTTCTTTTAAGCATTTTTTCAAGTTGCGGTAATAAAGAAATTAAACAAACAGATAGCAGCACACCGGGTAAAGAACAAACTGTAGCCACTAAAACCCCTGTCATTAATTTTAGAGATCCTATTTACATTGATAGTACAGACTATGTAATGTACCCATTATCAACAAAGAAAGACAATTCGGATGGCAGTTATAATAAAATATTAAGTGGTACTGGCATACCTACCTATTGGAACATTGCCTTTTATAACATGGTTTCAAAGACATATCATTTGCTTGATGATAAACGAAAAATGCTTATTACTTCGTATGCGCAGGAGGGTAGTTTTCAATATTCCAGCGCTGGCATTATTAACACCAATAAATCTGATGATATTATATTTTACTCGGTAGTTGTAACCGATTATAATAAAGACGGTAAATTAGACCCGGATGATCCCTCGTATTTGTTTATATCTGATAAAAAAGGCAACAACTTTAAACAAATATCACCGGAGGGCTTAAAAGTTACGGGGTGGAAAACAATTAAGCGGACAGGCAAAGTACTTATACAAGCTGTAGGTGACACCAACAACGATAAAAAATTTGACAATGATGACGAAGCGCTGCCTTATGTTTATGATATTAAAACAGGCGCTATAGCCCAGCCCGTGTTTGGTAAAGATTTTACTGATGCAGCAGACCAGGTGCTTGAAAAACACTGGAAATAAAATACAATAAAACTAATGGCCTTAAACGGGGTTAAACGTTTTTATAAAAAGCAAGTCGGAAACTACATGAAAAAAACACTCTTATTCCTCTTTTTAATATTTACCACTACCACCCACGCCTTCGCGCAAAAAGACGCCGCGGCTAAGACTATTTTAAGCCAGGTGAGCCAGAAGTACCGCGCATACCCGGTTATAAAAAGCGATTTTAGTTTTATAATTGATATGCAACAGGCTGGTGTTAAACAA
>JACMRC010000543.1 GCA_014376655.1 Mucilaginibacter sp.
GGGATATCCTTTATTTGAGATTGTAGTGCGCCCGAAAAGAAAAATATCGCCAACGCCCCGAATATCGCGTTAGCAAATACACCCGAAATGCGTGTCATGGCATTGTTGATGCCGGATGCTGTGCCTGAATAATGGTCGCTCACCGATGCCATTACTGCCGCCGTAAGTGGTGCAACTGTAAATGACATACCCAAGCCTAAAACTAAAACGCCCGGAAAAAATGTGGTCCAATAATCTGCCGGCCCGCTGGTTTGTTTAACAAATGATAAGATGAGCAAACCCGCACCCGCCAACGCCGGGCCTATGATTAAGAACAGGCGCGGGCCATGCTTGTCGGCTAAACTGCCGGCAAAACGGGCTATGGTTATCATTAAAACCGTAAATGGCAAAAATGTTAACCCCGACTGTAATTGGCTATATCCCTGAATCTGTACCAGGTTGAGGGATAAAAACAACATACCTGCGCCCAACCCGGCATAGAGAAAGAAGGTGAGCAAATTTGCGCCGCTAAATGTGCTGTTGGAAAATAGCTTAAGCGGCATCATGGGGCTGCTGCTTTTTATTTCGATGATGATAAACATCGTCAGGAAAATAAGGCCTGCAGCAAGCGAGCCATAACACTGGATATTTGCCAGGCCAACAGCCGGCGCACGTAAAAAGCCAAATGTTATTAAAGCTAAACCTAAAGCTATGGTTATAGCCCCTGCAAAATCGAGGCCCTGTTGGTTATCCTCGTCTTTTATCTCGGTTACTTTAAAAGCAAGCATTAATAAAGCAGCTACTCCGAATGGGATGTTAATGAAAAAAATATATCGCCATAAACCAGCATCGGCTAAAGCGCCACCTAAAATTGGCCCGCCCATTGTTACCACAGTAGTAAATGCCGACCAGGTGCCAATAGCCTTGCCGCGCTCTTTAGCGTTGATGGATGATGAAATGAGGGATAAGCTGCCCGGGATCATTAAAGCCCCGCCAATACCCTGTAAAAGCCTGCAAATAACTAATGTTAAAACACTGCCTGATAGCCCGCATGCTGCCGAACCGGTGATGAAAATAAAGATCCCCACCATGAATATTTTTTTACGACCCAGTTTATCGCCCATTGCCCCGCCGATTAATATGAGTGAGGCCAGCATTAACAGGTAGGCGTTCAGGATCCAGAACAGATCGGCACCGGTAGCTTTTAAACTTTGCTGTAATGCTGGTAAAACTACATTTAGTGCCGTAGCATCAATAAACGCCATAGCCGAAGCAAGAATGGTTGACACCATTATCCATTTACCTGCCCTGCTATTAAGTGCTACTGTTGCCATTGTAAGGTAACGTAGTTAAAATAAATGGGTTTCAATTATTTCTCAAAAAAAATAAAGCGAATAACCGATGGCTATCCGCTTTTTATAAGTTCAAGTGTGGGCTTGAACGGCAGAGTATTGATTTTTAACCTTGTTGTAACTGGTCTAAATTTATAGTATGCACCAATTGGCTTGCTATTTTGCACCATTTAACCCAGTTGTTATTGTTGTCTACTCTTATGTAATATACACCGGGTTTAAGGTCGGTAACTGGTATTGTTTTCCTAAACGGTAGTAGTTCATCAGTGGCAGGTTTAGAGCCATCCAGATGCGATAGAATGGTGAGATCTATGCCACCGTTTCTACGGGTTAACTCAATATTGTCTAAAACATAGCGGTCGTCCATAAACTCGCCTTTTACTTCGATGGTGATATCGTTTCCAAATACCTGTACATCAATACTTCTTATCCTGTGTACCGACATGATTTTTAGTTTAAATAGAAATTTAATACTTGCAAAACGTGCCGCTGTATAAACAATACCCATGATGGGGACAAGTTTTTTAGAGCAATTACGGTCTTTAATATTGAGGTGTTTCGCATATCGCTAATTGACAATAATTGCTATTTTTTTGCAATAATACATTTGTAGTATTTTGTAACTATTTATGTATAGAATTGTCTGCTAAATAACTGATCTGTATATCATGAAATTAAATACTTACACTATTTGCTTATTGTTAATAGTAAGCAGTTTTAACCAAGGTGCTTTTGCCCAGGCAAGCACTTTAAAAATTGCTGATTCGCTATTTGCCAAACAAAGTTGGAAAGCGGCAAAAGAAAAATATATCAGCTATCTAAAGGATACATCGGTAAATGCTTTGGCGTGGAACAGGCTGGGATATAGTAACCAAAACCTTAAATTGTATGATGCCGCATTGGTTAATTATAGGAAGGCACTGGCCAATAAACCCTCGCAAGGGGTAATAAACGTTGTGTTGGTAAGGATGGCAAAAACATATTCGTTATTAAATAAAACTGACAGCAGTGCTGTATGGGTTTTAAAAGCTGCTGCTATCGGGTATAATGCCTTGGCGGATGTGGATACATCTGATGGTTATAAAAACCTGCGTGCAGATGTGAAATTTAAGCAGGTAAGACAACAGATATATGATGTAATATATCCTTGTGCTGCTGAACCAAGAAGCCATGATTTTGATTTTTGGATTGGAGACTGGAATGTATTTTCCACCAATAATAAAACACAGGTTGGTACCAGCCATATTGAAGTTATGGCAGGCAGTTGCGCTTTGTTAGAAAACTGGACATCAAGCCAGGCGCATAATGGCAAGAGCTTTAATTACTATGATAAGCAAGCTGGAAAATGGGAGCAAGACTGGATAGGATCTGGTGGTGTAAGCGACAAACAACGATACTTAAATGGCGAATATAAGGATGGTGCAATGCGGTTTACTTATCAAAGCACAAACCCTAACGGTCAAAAGCAAATAGGGAAATTTATTTTTTATAATATCGACAAAGATACGGTACGTCAATACCAGGATTTATCAACCGATGATGGTAAGACCTATACGGTGGTTTATGATTTTACCTATGTAAGAAAGAAAGCATAGTAAGTGTGTAATTAAAACTATTTATGATATTGTTTTAATTCTGTCTTTAACTGTTGGATCTGCTCTTGGGCCTGGCGGTTTTCCAGGAAATAATAAATAGCTGCAATTAAAAAGATTTTACCTAACACAAATATACCAGCCATTATCCATCTCCACGTCTTGTGCACGCGCATCTGGCTTGACTCGGCCTCAACCTCAATAAATTGATTGCGGCTACCGTAATCATGTCTGTTATTACTTTCGCGATCTGTTACATGCGGAATTTCTTCGGGTATAATAAGTGCATTAATGCCACTCTCAATTTTTTCCAGCATTCCCGTTGGCGGTGGTATGGAAATATGTTGAGCGAATGTCTCCATATCTACCTCTAATTGAAACAATGCCTCCTGTATTTCAGGGTATCGTTTTTTTAATTGAAGTAGCCGTTGAGTTTCCTCTTCTGATGCTGATCCCAACACACAAGCCTCCAAAACCCCACTTTCTATGTATTCTTTAACTTTCATTCGACTCTCTTATTATGCTAAAAGCCTCTTTCAATAAAGTTTTGATCTGCTCTCCCGGTTTATTTATTTCTTTTGATAGTTGTGCAGTGGTTTTTTTGCTGTAATATATACCGCAAAAAACAAGTCTCTGCTCATCAGTCATTTTATCAAGATACCTGTTAGTTATGGTATGTTCTTTACTTACTAAAGCCGGTGTTTCGCAACTCCTTAACGCGTCATGAATCGGAGTAAGCTCTATTTTAGCAAGTCGCAATAGCTGCGCCCAGTTATTACTTTCATACCAATTAATATCATTAAATTTTTTAGCAACTGTATTGAAGGTTTTTAGCAGATATTCTTCGGCTACCAATTGGTCTTTAACTACCTCATGTATGTAACCTAATAACATCGCCGAATAACTATCATATAATGTATATATGCTTACCGGTTTAGTTTGTAGTAACGCTTCTCCGTGTTTCACCATAATTATTCTCAATCCAAGTAAACCCGCGTCCCAAAAAAGTTTTGATAGGTATTTACATGTAAAACTATACAAACTTTAGCGAACTTAATAAAGAATTTTTGAATGTAGAACCTGTAGTTTTAAACAGTGATGGGCATTCGCATTTTTTTGCTTAAACTCGTACGTTTTATCTATAAAACGGTTATAACCAATTTTTTAATTAAACCAGGTGGCCAAAAACACAAAGCACGCTTTTACCGAGCGCAAATATTTGGTTACGCTTATATGCGTAGTAAGCTTGTTCATGATGTGGGGCGTATCCATGACCATGGGCGATGTGTTAAATAAGCATTTTAAAGAAGTGCTGCACATCAGCAAATCTAAATCAACCCTTATTCAGTTTTCCATTTTTGGAGCTTATGCCGTAATGGGTATCCCGGCAGGGCTGTTTATGAAAAGGTATGGGTATAAGTATGGTGTATTATTAGGCTTGTTGCTGTTTGCCGGTGGCGCGTTTTTGTTTATACCGGCTGCCAATGCGGCGTCTTTTACCTTTTTCAGGGTCTCGTTATTTATCCTGGCCTGCGGTATGGCAACGCTCGAAACTGTTGCACACCCATTTGTTGCCAGCCTGGGCAGCCAGGAAACCAGCGCGCAAAGGTTAAACTTTGCACAAGGCTTTAATGGAATTGGCGGCATAATAGGCCCGCTAATTGGGGGCTACTTTATATTAAAGGCAGGGCAGGAGCACTCGCACGATCTGTATGAAGTTAAAGTTGTTTATACTGTAATTGGCTGCGCGATACTACTTATAGCCTGCGGATTTTTCTTCCTGAAAATACCGCCAATAATAGAACATGTTACCCTAAAAGAAAATGGCATTGAACTGGCCGTGCCGGATATAGAAGTCAAGTCGGGAAACCTGAAAGGATTGTTTAAACATCGGCACTTTGCATGGTCAATACTGGCACAATTTAGCAATGTTGCCGCGCAGGGTGGTACTTGGGCCTTCTTTATTATTTATGGGGTTGAGGTAATGAAACTTTCGGCCGAAAAGGCTGCCTACTTTTTCGCGTTAAGCATGGTTTTAAAAACTATCGGCCGGTTCTCGGGCGCGGTGTTGCTGCGCTACATCAGGCCAAATATATTTTTGGCTATTTTTGCTACCGGTAGCATTACCATGTGTTTGATAATTGCACAAGGATTTGGCTGGGTGTCATTTATAGCATTAATGATGCTTAATTTCTTTTTCAGCGTTATGTACCCAACAATTTATAGTTTGGGGTTGAAAGATTTAGGCTCATATAAGCAACAAGCATCATCATTTATTGTAATGGGTGTATCGGGCGGGGCGGTGTTCCCGTACCTTATGGGGCTAATTGCCGATCATAACGTCGCCACGGCATATTATCTGCCAATTATTTGCTACTCGTTTATTTTACTATTTGCTATTAAGTTATCAAAGGTTAAAATTCATACTTAAATATTTATGCCATGAAGAAACGCGCTATCAATTTTTGTTTGGTATTGGCCGTTGTAATGCTGGCTAATTTGGTTTACGGGCAATCTGTAACTCAATTTAAAAAACATGTTATCACTAACGATTTTATATCGGAAGGTGTTGCCGTTGGCGATGTTAACCATGATGGTAAAACAGA
>JACMRC010000544.1 GCA_014376655.1 Mucilaginibacter sp.
TACTGCCGAAGAGTTTCAGGCAACTGTGGCTAAGATCAAGGCACAGTTATAGCGTAAGTCTTACCGTCCCCCGAAAAAATAAAAAACGAGAAGAAGAAGGCATAAAATATGATGCCTTTATCTACGTCCAGTATGTTTTCTGATAGTGATACTACGGCTATCAACAACATGAAAGTAAAAAGCAAAACATCCTTTCTTTGCAGGGCCTGCTTAAAGCCAAACCATAAAGTAGTTAGGTAGATCAGCAGCCCTATTATGCCCGATTTTAGCAGCATGCTTAAATATTCGTTATGCACGTTAAGGTTATTCAGGAAAGAGTTATAATATTTTTTAACAAAAAAGCTTTCGTGCAACAAGCCAAGTTCTGAACCTGCGCCATGGCCTATTATGGGCGATTTGCTGATCAATTCGGTAGCGGTACTCCAGCGGTCTAGGCGCGAATCAAAAGCATTGTCTTTGGTTGTTTTAAGATCATATTTAAGGCTATTAATAAACCTCACCCTAAAACTGCCTATCGTAAATATCCCGATAATTATTAGTGCCGATAATGATGCAGTAACCGCAATGAACCGTACACGCCTTTTATCCTTTAATAAAAAATAAGGCACAGCCAGGTTGATAATTAAAAACAAGGCAACAAAAACAGACTTGGAACTTAGCTGGATTATCCCGGCTAATAGAATAATGATACAAATACCATACACAGCCTTGTTAATTTCCGGTTGTTTCTTTAGCAGTTCTGATAGCAAATACACCAACGCTATAGCTAATTGCAGCGAGAAAAATGTGGCGTGCATTTCAATCGGGTCGGCAAAGTTTTGGTTGGTAAATGCTGCCGAAACGATACTGCGCAATGGCAAACCATAATGCCTGATGGTTCTAAAAGCATCGGCGTATAAATACAGTACAACCAACGTGCATACCAGCGAGAAACCCAATAATAATTGCCTGCGATACTTTGTCAGATCAAACGGTGATAAACAGAATAGTATCGGAAATAATAATATGGTGATATGCCTGCCCCATTGGTTAAAAGCCTCGGGCCGATTAATGGAGTAAATTGTGCTTAACAGTGTGATAAAAAATACCGATTGCAATAGCAGGTTGTTAACCGTAAAAATCGGTTTAATAGCTTTCTTATTTAACTGGATTATGGTGTGCAGGCAAAAGCTTGCCAGGATTATATGGCTGTAAAAGAAATCAAATGGCAGGCTGGCCATAAAAGCCAGTAAATGGTAGTAGCTTATTTTGGTTGCCGTGGTGCCGTCTTTAAGAAATAATTCTTCCATTATTATAGTGCTGGTAGCATTCAATGGCATATTGTTCGTACCCGTCAACCACACTTTCCCAGTTAAACAGGTGCTTTATTTTTTGCAAGTTATTGTTAACCATGGTTTTTTCGGTATCGTGGCGTTGCACCGTTTCAACCAGCTGTTTTACATCTGTCGGATTTGAAAAATAGAAAGCATCAGTACTCAAAACAGCCTGGTTAAACGGGTTGTTGTGTGCAGCTATTAAAGCTTCGCTGGCCATTGCCTCTAATAACGATGGATTAGTACCGCCAACACTATGCCCGTGGAAATACAGGTACGAATTATTTTGCAGCGCCCTTACTTTGGCCGTATCGAAGATTGATCCTTTAAATTCTATCCTGCTGTCGTTTTGAAACTTATTGGTGATAAACTTACCGAAACGGTTACCGGTATCGCCCAAAACTTTAAACGGCTTGTCGGAATTGCTTTGATTGTATCCTTCTAAAATAGTTTCGATATTGTTTTCTGGCTCCATGCGGGCCATCAGCAAAAAATAGTCTTCTTTGGCGGCTTCTGTTGGGGTTATTTGCTCGCGTTCTATGGGCGTGATCATATCCGCGCCGTAAGGTATATACCGGCTATTGATATCGTATTTACGGGCCAGGTATTGTTTAATCACCATCGAGTCGGACACATAATATTGGCTATGTTTAACGGCCAGCTTCTCGGCGTATTTTAAAAAATTTTGTACCGGCTTTGAGTATTTCGACCGCTTCCACTCCAGGCCATCCATATTGGTAATAATGGCGCTTTGTTCGGGATATAAGCTGCCCCAAACCGAGCTGCTGGTATAGCCCATGATAATGATGACATCAAAATCACGCTTACGCGCATCGCGGATGCAATTCAAATCATAAACAAACTGCCCTGCCGAGCCAATTAGGTACTCGGGATCATAGCAATGAATAATATTTACACCGTTCCAGGTATCCTGCGTGTAGGGATGGTTATGCGAATTATATACGCTTACCGTATGCCCGCGTGTAGCCAATCCTGTTGATACATATTCTGATATATGCTCAAAACCACCGTAGTGGTTGGGGATGCCCCGGGTTCCTAATATGGCTATTTTTAATTTCATGTATCAGCTATTATTAATTGATACGCAGCAAACGTGCTTTTGGCTGCCTGCACCCACTTATATTTTTCTAAAATTTTTTCGCGGAGGCTATCTAACCTAACGGTTGTACTTGCTTCTTCAACAGCGGCTAATATGCTTTTGGGCTGCGCCGGATCACAATAGAAGGCATAATATTCAAAATACTCGCGCGTGTCACCTTTGTCGGTTATCACCAGGTTACAACCCATCACACCTGCTTCGAGCGAGCTTAGTCCCGTAGTTTCAAACCAGCTGGGTAAAATGTGTACGCCGGCTTGCTGGTAATAGGCCACCAAATCGGCCTGGGGTAAATGGTCTATAAACTGGATGTTTGCTGCCGCTATGCTGTGGCACTCGTCATAGTATGCCTGTTGGTTAGGGCTATGGTTACCTATCAGCAACAATTTAAAGCGGGTGTTATTTAATGCTTTTATTAGGTTAAGTTGGTTTTTTATCCCCTCTATTCGTGCTACGCATAAAACAAGGTTATTGTCTTTAGGGATCGAACTATCGTAATGGAACAGCGTTGGGTCGATGCCATTTGGCACCACCCTATATTTTACTGGCTGCGGATATGCCTTCATCAAGCGCTGGTATTCTGATTCGGAATTGGGCAATAGCATAGCCGCATTACGCAATATTTCCATAATGCTTTTTCGCTGACCTTTCCAGATATAGGTGCGACTCGACAGGTGGTCGCGGCCCAACAGCCAGCGGGCCATAGTTTTTAGGTATTCAATACTGTTTGATGGCAGGTAGCTAAACAAAGCACCTATACCTTTACGGTGATGTTTATCGTACTCACTATAATCAACCAAAATGGTTGATACCACATAAGGCTTGCCGGCCTTTTTGCTATGATATAAAATATCGGCAGGGCGAATAATATTAAAGAAATGGA
>JACMRC010000545.1 GCA_014376655.1 Mucilaginibacter sp.
ATTACCGCGTGGTCGCCGTTTTTATTGCTGACTGTAGTTATACTAACCTGGGGGCTACCGCCGGTAAAAGAGTTCCTGAATGCAAAAAGCCAGCTGCAATTTAACTTTCCTGGATTGCACAATGCCATAGTCGATTTATCCGGCAAGCCACTCGCGCATATTTTTAAATTTAATTATCTCTCGGCGGCGGGGACGGCGGTATTTATAGCGGCTTTAGTGGCGGTGCCAGTAATTGGCTTAAACTATAAGCAAGCACTAACCGTGTTTGGCGAGACTATGAAGCAGTTGAAATTTCCGATAATTACCATCATGTCGGTTTTAAGTTTTGCTTATGTGCTTAATGATTCGGGCATTACCACAACCATGGCCTTATTGTTAGCCAATACAGGCCCGCTGTTCCCATTTTTTGCACCGGTACTTGGCTGGTTGGGTGTTTTTATTACCGGATCAGACACCGCATCGACGGCTTTATTTGCCAAGCTACAATATGTAACGGCAACCAAAATTGGCGTTGCGCCGGTGGTTACAGTTGCGGCTAATTGCTCGGGCGGGGTGGTTGGTAAAATGATCTCGCCGCAATCCATAGCGGTGGCTGCCGCGGCTGGTGGGTTGGTGGGTAAAGAATCGACACTGTTTAGATTTACTTTAAAGCATAGCTTTTTTATATTGCTGTTCTTATGTTTTTTTGTTTTGGGGCAGGCTTATTGGTTCCCCTGGATAATACCTAAATCCGCGCCGATTGTACACACATTAAGCATTGCCGATGCCGGCTTGCCGGGTTACACCTGGCTGATATTAACTGCTGTTGTTATAGCTATATTTATGTCGGCACTTAAATTAACCGCACGAAAAACAGCCGCTTAATCATGAAAATAGTAGTACTTGACGGATATACCCTTAATCCCGGAGACCTAAACTGGGATGCCTTAAATAAACTGGGCGACGTTACCATACACGACAGAACCCCATACGCCGAAACCGTTGAACGATGCAAAGGTGCCGCTATTGTACTAACCAACAAAGCCCCGCTTGACGAAGCCATACTTAACCAGCTTCCTGACCTTAAATATATTGGTGTATTGGCCACCGGCTACAACATTGTAAATACCGATGTATGCAAGCAAAGGGGCATAGTAGTAAGTAACGTACCAGGCTATGGCACGGGGGCGGTGGCGCAGTTTGTATTTGCATTATTACTTGAGCTTTGCCTGCATGTACAAAAGCATAGTGACGCGGTTTTAGAGGGCCGTTGGGCAAAGTCGGTAGATTTTTGTTTTTGGGATTACCCGCTGATAGCGCTTGCCGGTAAAACCTTGGGCATTATTGGGTTTGGCACCATAGGCCAAAAAGTGGCGGATATAGCCACGGCTTTTGATATGAACGTTATTGCTACTGGCAGGCGGCAAACCGATCAATCGCATCGTGCAAATTTTAAATGGGTGAGTTTGGATGAGTTGTTACACCAATCGGATGTGGTGAGTATTCATTGCCCGTTAACGCCGGAAACGCAGGGTTTGATAAATGGAGATTATTTGCGTAAGATGAAGTCAACAGCTTTTTTGATCAACACATCGCGCGGCCCAATTATCAATGACGCTGATTTGGCCGACGCATTAAACAATAATATCATTGCAGGTGCGGGTATTGATGTACTATCAAAAGAACCGCCGCCAGTCAATAACCCAATTTTTACAGCGAAAAACTGCATTGTAACCCCGCATATTGCCTGGGCGGCTAAAGAAGCCCGTGCGCGATTAATGGGTACGGTAATAGCCAATTTGGAGGCATTTATAACAGGGCGTCTGGTAAATGTTGTAAATAAATAGATATGCCTGATTTATATATTATAGCGGGTTGTAATGGTGCAGGTAAAACTACAGCGAGTTATACTGTTCTGCCGGAAATACTCAATTGCCGGGAATTTGTTAATGCCGATAATATTGCCGCTGGTATATCGCCATTTAATCCTGAAAGTGTTGCCATAGAAGCCGGAAGGGTTATGTTACAAAGGATAAAAGAATTATTAGTCGATGGAGTTGATTTTGCTTTTGAAACCACACTCTCAACCAGAAGCTATATTTCATTTATTAAGGAAGCGCAACAAATAGGGTATAGCGTAACGCTGCTATATATTTGGCTAAATTCTCCAGAGTTTGCGATCGGTCGGGTTGCTAAGCGTGTTAGCGAGGGTGGTCACCATATTCCAAGTGATGTTATAATACGAAGATATTATCGTGGAATAAACAATTTATTTAACCTATATATGCCAATATGTAACGATTGGGCAATTGTTAGTAATATGCAATTAGATCCTAAAATTGTTGCGAGAGGTTCGGCATTGTTGGAAAAACAGATAATTATTGCCGATATTTGGGAAAGGATTAATGAACAAAGTAATGGCCACTGAAAAAAGTAACGTTGATTTTAACCAACTTTCTGAGAGAATTTTAGCAGGTATCGCTAAGGCTAATCGAAAAATGGCAGAAAACGCTGCTTCAAATAATCAAAGCTTGATTGTTGCAGACAAAGATGGTAAACCGGTATCTGTACCGGCAAAAGAATTGCTTAAAAATCTGGCCCATTAGCAGGCTCTCCGCTTACTGACAATTATCCGCAGACTTTATTAAGTGCGATTTTTGAATAAAAAATTTTCCTGAAACTTATTTACAACCCGCTGGTTTACTTATAAAGAAAAAAAGTAAATCTATGAAAAAGCTAAGTTCCATTTTAATGATCGCTACAGCCGGATTAATGTTCCAGGCTTGTAACAGCACCCCCAAAGACAGCACCGCCGCTGCCGATAGTGTAAACAAAGTAAAAGATACCACAACTACGGGCCAGACAGGCATTGCGGTGGTTGCCAATGATGCCAAATTTGCAGTTGACGCAGCTAATGGCGGCATGACTGAAATAGCGTTGAGCAAGCTGGCTATAGATAGAGCCACAAATGCCAAAGTGAAAGAGTTTGCCAATATGATGGTGATGGATCACAGCAAGGCCGGCGAAGAACTAATGAGTGTGGCTAAAACCAAAAACATAACACTTCCCGATTCGGTTAACGCGGATTCAAAAAAAGCGATAGCTGATCTGTCTGCTAAAAAAGCAGGTGCCGATTTTGATAAAGCCTATGTAGATAAAATGGTATCAGACCATAAAGCAACTGTGGACATGTTTGAAAGCGCATCAAAAAACTTAAAAGATGCCGATTTGAAAGCTTTTGTTGATAAAACATTACCTACTGTAAAAGGTCATTTGGGGCATATCAATGCTATTCATGATGGCATGAAATAGGCCTTAAAGAATAATGTTTTGTGAAAAGCATACGAGCGGCATTGGCCTATCGTATGCTTTTTTTGTTTTTATACAGAAATAGGCTAATATGTATATACAAGCAATAAGTTTGCCGTAATGTGCTATGGCAGAATAACATTTGGCAAAATGAAAAAAAAATTATTTTTAAATTTCTTCTACTAAGTATATAGAATTTTATACCTTTGTGGCACTTGTTACAATCGGACTAAACCAATTCGTTCTTTATGAGAATAATGAGATCAGTTAATTTTAGAGGAGAAGTTTTAGCGGACTTCTCCTTTTTTACTGCTCTTAAATCGTAAAGTAACCAAGTGTAAAAACCACAGGCTAAAGCACCCGCTTAAGCCGGAATAATGCTCATTAAAGCATCGTATAATTTATTCAACTCGATAGGTTTTCTTAAAAACCCGTTGAAGTAGGAATGATATTCGGTTTGGTACTCGGCCGTTACATCGGCGGTGAGCGCATATATCGGTGTTTTGTAATTAGGATTCTCAGCTGTCGAAATAATGATTTTTGTAGCTTCAAAACCATCCATTTCGGGCATGTGTATATCCATCAAAATAAAATCGAACGATTGTTGCTTTGATTTTTCAAGCGCTTCCAGGCCAGTTTTGGCCAGCTCTACCTTTATCTTCCAGTTAGATAACAGCTTGCTTATCACCATGGCATTGATCACATTATCCTCGGCCAGTAGCACGGTGCGGCCCTGCAAGCTATCAGAATATTTAGCGAATACCTTAGTTGGGTTATCGGCTCGTTTAAATTGCAGGTCGAAATGAAAGGTTGAGCCAATGCCTTCGGTGCTTTTTACCTCAACATCACTGCCATGCAGGGTCACTAATTTTTTAACAATTGCCAGCCCAAGCCCCGAGCCACCCTGCTTGCGGGTAGTGATAGATGTAGGCTGCGAGAAACTGTCAAAAATATCTTGCAAATGGCTCGCTGCTATGCCTATCCCGGTATCGGTAACTTTAAACCTAAGCAAATCATCGCATTCAAAGGCGTTTAACCTTTCAACAATAATATTTACCTGCCCCAAATAAGTGAACTTTATAGCATTGGTTACCAGGTTACCCAGTATCTGCGCTATTTTATTCTCATCCATTTCATACGATTCGGCAATAGTATCGTCTAAAACGAGGTTAAGCTGTATGCCTTTTTCGCGGGCAAGGCTGTCGTAGGTTTTCTTTATATTATCAAGCAGTTGTTTAAAGTTGGTGGGCCGCATTTCTAAAAGTGTTTTACCGGCTTCAAGTTTGGTGAAATCAAGTATGTCATTGATAAGCAGCAGCAAACTGTTTGATGCAAACCTTAACGCGTTTATCAGTTCCTGCTCTTCTGCATCAACCTTGTCAGCCAGTAATGCGGCAATAGTAATAACAGCGTTTAACGGTGTCCTGATCTCATGGCTCATTGTCGACAAAAACTCCTGCTTTACAATGGCAGTTTGCTCGGCAATGTTTTTCTTCTCAGTGATCTCGGCTTTTTCCAGTTGCAGTTGTGCTTCTTTTTTAACCGCCTCCATTTTATTAATGAGATCATAATTTTCAATAACTTTTAAAGTTTGGGCGTTAATTACACTCTCGCGTTCTTTAAGGTATAGCTCTAAATAATTAAGTGCGCTAACCGGATCGTTCTCCAGCTTATAGATCTCGTAAAATAAATGGTAGCATTTAAACTTAACCATCGATAGGTGGTACTCGGTACTATAATCAAGGCCTTTTTTTAATATCTCTTTAGCGTTGTTTAACTGCCCCATCTCTACATATAGCGATGCAAGCTTATGGTAAGCCATACCTAAGCCAAGGGTTTCGCCCATTTCTAAATGGATGTTTACAGACGCTTTAAAGTCTTCTTCGGCTTTTTCAAATTTCTTTTGTGCAGTGTATACTTTGCCCTTGCCGTAATAGCCAAATGCCAGGCCGCGGATATCGCCGGTTTGGATCTTCATGGCTATTGCTTTTTCTATCAGGTCGGCAGCTTTTTCTATATCGTGTTTTTTGAGGTAGATGCCCGAAAGCGGGTTATAAGCGTTCGATTCTAAATTAAGATCGTTTGCCTGTTTAGCAGCTACAATCGAATCTTCATAGGTTTGGATGGCATTTTTTTCATCGCCAAAATATTCATAAACGGTGCCCAGTGATTTATGCGAACGGGCAAGATTATGATAGTCGTTATGTTTACGGTAAGTGTTTATGCAATCAACCAAATTAACCAGCCCTAAATGGTAGTTGTTAGTTTTATAATATACACCGGCAATATTGTATTTAGCATCGGCAATACCTTTATCGTCTTCTAAAGTTTCATAAAGCTGTATAGCATCTGCCGACATGCCTAAAGCTTGTTCATGCGCACCTAATATCATGGCAAAAAGGGCAGAGAGGCTAAGGCTTTTGGCTATTAATGCTGCGTCATCAAGCTGGCGGCTTAATGCGAGGGCCTGCTGGGCAAGCTGGGTACTGCGTTTTAAATTATTGGTCCTACAAGCATACGCTTCGTCTAATAAAGACTTAACACGCACTTTGCTGTCTTGCTGTAGGGGTAAATTCATACTTCTATTACGAGTAAAACCGGTAAAGGGTTTACTGTTTAAATTATTAGGATAAGGCGATTATATAAGCAACCGCTTATGAGTATAAAGCTACAAAACATTTTAGAAAGATTATTCTATCTTAACGTAAATTGTTTTTAGGAAAAAGATAGCGCGTGTGCCTAAATTAATAGCTAAAATAAACTGGTTTGCAGGCTAACTAAAGGCGCATAAACCTGCGTGTTTGACCCACTGATATGATATACGGCGGTTTCGTGGTAGCGCGATGCCACTACTATTTCTGTACCACGGGCGTGGGTATTAAACAGGTTATGTACCAGTGTGGGGTCGTTGTTGTCTTTTGACAGGTGCGACAGGAACAGATGGCTCATGTAGGCGGGCTTATAATCTATAAACAAAGCCAATGCTTGTTTATTTGATAAGTGGCCTTTACCGCCCCGGATACGACGTTTTAAATGATATGGATAGTTGCCGCTCTCTAACATCCCCTCATCATAATTAGCTTCAAGGAAAGCCGCATGGCATTGCTGAAAGTACTGTACCAGGTTTTCACAAACTGCCCCCAGGTCTGTAAATACACCAACTTTTACATCGCCGCAGGCAATAATAAAACTATGCGGGTGCGCGGCATCATGCAGCTTTAAAAAAGCGGTGATGGTTAGTGTGCCGATCTGGATGGGCTGTTCGGCAACAAAATCTGTTACCAGGTCATCCAACCGTAAACCACCATGCAGCAGGGTAGGCTGCGTGATATAAACCGGTAAATTGTACTTTTTTGCCAGCACGGTTACCCCGCGAATATGGTCCGAATGCTCATGCGAGATAAAGATTGCCTTTACTTTACGCATAGAAAGCCCCATGCGGGCCATGCGTGTTTCGGTTTCGCGGCAGGATATGCCAACATCAACCAATACCGCCTCGTGCTCATTACCAACGTAATAGCAGTTACCATTGCTTCCGGAATTTAGCGAGGCTACAAATAAAGACATTACTACAAATTAACCTGTTTTTAGGTTACAATTAAAATATTTGCGCTAAAATTATTTAAGGGTCAATCCCAAGCCCGCCTCATCACTCAACACATATTTCCCATCAGCAAAAGCGGGAGCTTTATACGGGTTATTGGTAGTTAAAAACGGACCGTCAATATCTGCCCAATCGCATAAAGGTGCCAGCGCCGCTGCGGCTAACGATGAGCAACTGGTTTCGCTCATGCAGCCTATCAGCACTTTAAGGCCAAGCTGTTTTGCTTTTAATATCATTTGATGGCCTTCGTACATTCCCGCAGATTTCATGAGCTTTACATTGATGCCATGATACACACCGGCTGCTTTTTCAACATCGCCTAAACGTTGCACAGCTTCGTCGCCAATAATGGGGATGGGGCTATGTTGCGTAAGCCAGGCATTGCTGTCAATATCGGTTTTAAGCATAGGCTGCTCAATTAATTCGACACCCTGTTCCTGCAACCAATAACACATATCTAAACTTTGTTGCCTATCTGTCCAGCCCTGGTTGGCATCAACATAAATGGGTATTTGCGTTACCGAGCGGATAATGTTTATCAACTCTTTATCCGTATCGCGCCCCAATTTTACTTTTATCACTTTAAAGCTATCGGCCTCTTTAACTTTCTTAAGAAATACCTCGGGCGTATCAATGCCGATGGTATAACTGGTTACCGGCATCAGGGCCGGGTTGCTGCCCGCAAGTTGCCAACAGGGTTTGTTTAGCAGTTTACCTTCAAGGTCATGCAGGGCAATATCAATAGCCGCTTTAATGGCAGGATTGCCGACTTCGATACTGTCCAGGTAATTAATGATAGACTGAAAATCAAATGGAAATTTAAATTGTGTTGTATCAACCTTACTTAAAAAAGCCGCAGCG
>JACMRC010000546.1 GCA_014376655.1 Mucilaginibacter sp.
AGCAACTATTGGTCGGCGGGGTTTGGGGTTGATAAGATCTTTAGCGCTTATACCAAAAAGGTACCTACGGTTGATATTGCCTTAGAGGATTACGGTATGCTTTACCGTTTAACCGAATCGGGCAACGCTCCTACTATCATGTTACATACCGAGTCGAAAGAATTGGGTGAAGTACCAACCTTTAACACTATTGCCGAAATTAAAGGCTCAGAAAAGCCTAACGAATATGTAATGTTATCTGCCCACTTCGATTCATGGGATGGTGGTACAGGCGCTACTGATAATGGTACCGGCACACTTACCATGATGGAAGCTATGCGTTTGTTAAAGAAATTCTATCCTCATCCAAAACGCACCATATTGGTAGGACATTGGGCAAGCGAGGAAGAAGGATTAAACGGATCGCGTGCTTTCGTTGAAGATCATCCGGAGGTAGTAAAAAACCTACAGGCTTTATTTAACCAGGATAATGGAACAGGCCGCGTAATAAACTTAGGCGGTGCCGGTTATACCGATGCTAAAGATTACCTACCACGTTGGTTAGCCGCTGTACCAGATACTATTAAGCGCCGTATTAAAACCAACTTCCCGGGCCAGCCAAGTGGTGGCGGCTCTGACAACGCATCGTTTGATGCAGTTGGTGCACCGGGTTTTTCTATAGGCTCGCTTAACTGGTCGTACTTTAATTATACCTGGCACACCAACCGCGATACTTATGATAAAGTAGTATTTAGCGAAGTAGCCAATAACGCTATGTTGGCCGCAATATTAGCCTACATGGCCAGCGAGGATCCCGAAAAAACAAAAAATATTAAAGTTGAAGGTGTAAAGTGGCCCGAACAAGTTAAAGCCATGCGCCGTGGCGGGTTGGATAAATAACGATCCTGATCTCATAAAAAGCCGTCCCGACATGTGTTGGGACGGCTTTTTTATTGGTATTAACATTATTTACTACATTTATAATGATGATAATTTACCCAATCTTTATCATCACCCATAAACCCGGTACTATGAGAAATTTTAAGCAATGGCTAATTATTGGCCAGCTATTTTTATCTGCACTGTTATTTTCACGAAATGTAAAACGCACAAATACACTGGCATTGCCAGTCATTCCGGTTGGATTAGATGCGTATCGCATGTGGGATACATGGCCAATGCAAAGAATTGGCGACCGGGCGTATATGAGAAGTACTTACGACCGCGAAGGTGGTAATCAATCTGCCGATGCAAGTCATTACCTGTTTGCAAACGAAGAGAATTACAATGTCGCACTTGATGTAAAAGGCAAAGGTGTGTTTTACTTTTTCAGGGCTAACCATTGGCATGGCAGTCCGTGGCATTTTGTTGTGGATAGGAAAGATAATATTGTAAAGGAAACCTCAACATCCGATCCGAGAAATGCTGCCACACTGTTTAAAACAAGCACTGTATTTATACCACAAACACCTTTCCCTAACCCGCTTAATTATACCTGGGCAGCTACAAAGGGTGCCGATTTGATCTGGACACCTATGCCGTTTAAAGATTCGTTCAGGATTGCGTATTCAAAAACACATTATGGTACAGGGTATTTCATTTATCATTTATATGCTGATCCTGAAAATCTTTCTCAAAACATAGATACATGGGATATCAATAAAGCGCCTAATAAAGATGTGCTTGACCTGGTTGATAAAGCGGGTACGGATATCGCCCCTCAAAATATAAAAAAGGTAAGCGGGAAATTGAAACTAAATAATAGCAGGCTATTGCTATCAAATATAAAAGCGGGTCCATCTTCAATACGTGCATTTAAACTATCGTTACCTTTAGGCAAAGCAATAGCTTTGGAACATTTGCGGCTAATTGTTACCTGGGATGATACGAAATATCCTTCCATCGATGCCCCATTATCATTGTTTTTTGGTGCAGGTACTTTATATAACCGCGATGAGCGCGAATACCTGGTAAAAGGTTTTCCTATTAATATTCGCTTTGATTACCCAAACCAAAAGGTGGAACTATCCTGTTATTACCCAATGCCTTTTTTTAAATCGGCAAAGTTTGAATTAGCTAATGCTCCTGCAGATGATACGGAAATTAGCTATGAGATAAGATATGAGCCTTTAAAAACAACACCA
>JACMRC010000547.1 GCA_014376655.1 Mucilaginibacter sp.
AAGCCGGGCAAATTTGCCCGGCTTTTTAACCAAATCTTACCATGAAATCAATTATAGCTTGCACCGCCTTCTCTTTATTATTAACTGTTAATTCTATCGCGCAAAAGCTTCCCAATAAACAAGAAATTAGTTTCCGTGCCCCTTCAAAATTAAAAATTGATGGTGTTGCAAAAGAATGGGGCGACAGGCTACAGGCTTACAATAAAAGCACACAAATATTTTATGCCATAAGCAATGACGATAAAAATTTATATCTCATTGTACAGGCAAAATACGAGGAGATCATCAGCAAAATTATCCGTGGTGGCATCACGTTTATTATCAATCATACTACAAATAAAAAAGATCCGCAACCGGTTACCATTACCTATCCTAATTTACGGGGAAGCGATTTCTCGCGTGTGGCTAATGGCATAGCAGGGCGCTTTTATACCCAGCCCGACACCAGCTACAAACCTATGCCTATCACAGAACTTAATAACAGGATAAACACAGGATCAAAAACCATTATTACAGCAGGTATTAAAGGGCTTGATAGTGATACCCTATCAGTTTATAATGCAGATGGCATAAAAGCTGCGGCACAGTTTGATAGTAAAATGCTATATAATTATGAATTAGCTATCCCAATTAAATATTTAAATCTCGCTGACAATGGCGTTAATCCATTTAGTTATCAGCTTAAAATTAACGGCGAATCTGATGACAAGTTTGTACCCAGTGGCCCAACAGATCATTTTCCGCCACCAGTGTCGGTTGCCCAATTAGCCACCACCGATTTTTGGGGTCAATATACTTTATCTAAACAATAATTACCCCTTCACATATATCACCTGCTTAGTCTCAAAAAACTCTTCGGTGAAATAATCTTTCAGGTAAAACTGGTGTACTTTAAGGCCAGATTCTTTGATCTCTTCGGCAAGGTCACCGCCTTTTAGGTACAGTACGCCGCTTGGTAAGGCGTTTTTTGATGTGCGGGTAAACTTCCCCTTTATCCACGGATAAAACTCGCCTAAGCGGGTTACAGCACGCGATACAATGAAGTCAAACTTTTCATCAACCTGCTCGGCACGTAAATGCTCTGCGCGTAGGTTTTTAAGCCCTAAAGCTTTGGCAACTTCCTGCACCACCTTTATTTTTTTGCCGATAGAATCAACTAAATAAAACCTGGTATCGGGGAACAATATAGCTAACGGTATGCCGGGGAAACCACCACCTGTACCTACATCCAACACGCTTTCGCCCGGTAAAAAAGGCATTACCTTAGCTATGCCTAACGAGTGTAGCACGTGGCGTTCAAACAACTGGTCAATATCCTTACGGGATATAACGTTGATCTGGTTGTTCCAAAACCCATACAAAGCAGGCAACTGTTCAAACTGCTGTTGCTGTATAGGTGTCAGATTTGGGAAATACGTAAAAAACTTATCAGATGTCATCCCTGTCAAATCGGTTCATAATATTACCAAGCAAGTACCTGGCCCTGAATAATTGCGCCTTAACGGTGCCTAAAGGCAGGTCCAGCTGTTGGGCAATTTCTTCGTAGGATAATTCATCAAAATAACGCAGTGTAATTAAGTTGCGGTAACGCGGGGGTAAGCTTTGTATCAATAGCTTCAACTCCTCGGTCTGCTGCTTTTTTATGGACGATTCTTCGGGGTTTAAAACATCAGCCTTTATTTGCAATTGTTTCTCCTCGCCGTCTTCGTCTGTCATACCATGTATAGAGGTGGTATTTAATTTTTTCTTGCGGATAAAATCTATACAATTATTGGTAGCTACCCTGAACAGCCAGGTGCTAAAGGCATATTCGGGTTGATATTTATCCAGCTTTTCAAATGCTTTGGCAAAGGTTTCAACAGTAAGGTCCATAGCGTCCTCCTTATTGTTAACCATTTTTAGCACCATGAAATAGATGGAATCTTTATAGCGATGCATCAGGTCGGCATACGCTTTTTGGCTTCCCTCCCTGGCTTTAACTACCAGGTGGAAATCATTCTTAGCATTCTCGGTAAAATTGGAATTTATTTCCATTGGGTTGTTTTAACAAAAGTGCCAATCACTCCAAAAACATTTATATAAATGTAGTAAACAAAATCTAAAAACGGCAGGTACCACAACTGCGATTTGGCATTTAGCTTAATAAATGATTTACGGTAGACGAGTATTTGCAATATCCACCTAAAAACGAACAAACCTACTGCCAATATAGGCTCAAAATAAACCGCTAAACAGCAAATAAAAAACACATAAAATAACAACCCGCTCATGGCATCAAAACTTAACATACGGCGATGGTTGTTACGGTATAATTTACCCACACCCATGTGGCGTTTTTTTTGGCGATACAATGCCGCTATGCTGGTTTTGGCATGCGTATACATAAATGTTTCGGGGTGAATTTCTATGGCGGTATTACTTGTTGTTCCGTTTTGGTTCACAAACAAATCATCATCGCCAGACATTACGTGCATGTGCGACGCGAAACCTTTGTTAGAAAAAAACAGCGTTTTGGTATAAGCCATGTTACGGCCAATGCCCATGTAAGGGTCGCCGTTTAAAGCAGCCGACAGGTAATTTATCGCCGTTTTCAACGTCTCGAACCTGATAAGCGCGTTTAAAAAATTGCCGGTTTTATAATAAGGCGAATATCCTAATACCAGCTGCACATTATTTGTATTAAAATGCGCGGCCATACGGGTTATCCAGTTGTTTGACGATGGCATACAATCGGCATCGGTAAACAACAGATGCTCGTTTTTGGCTGCTTTAATCCCTAACGTAAGCGCGAATTTTTTACCGGTTTTAAAACGGGCGTGCTCTGTAATGGTAACAATTTTTAACTGCGGGTAGGTTACTTTCAAAGCGTCCAATACCTCGTCCGAGTCATCAGACGAGCAATCGTTTACCACAACCACTTCAAAGTCCGGGTAATTCTGCTCTAATATAGAAGGTAGATATTCCTGTAGATTTTTTGATTCGTTGCGGGCACTGATAATTACAGAGATGGGTATTTTAACTTCGGGCAGTTCATCGGCAACTACATAAGCCGACAGCGATTTATGATTGCTTATGAGATAGTATAACTGGACTATAAATACCAGCAGGAAAAGAACAAAAAAAGTTAGCCGAATATATGTTTCCAACACCTGTTAAATATGGCGCAAATTTGGTGAAAATATCGCAGATTAAATCACACGGAATCACACTATATCACACAATTATCATACGAATTCACGCTATATCACACCATTATCACACGAATTCACACTATATCACAGCCTATTTTTTAGTTAAATGACTGTATATTAACACATTATTATAAAAAATGAAATTACTTGTTTTTTGGGCTTGATTGACGGGCTGAAGAAACAGGCCGTTTTAAACGCCGATGCATGACTTTATACAATAATAAAAAAAATACCGCGGAATTAAAAATGCAAATGGAGAAGCGTAAGCCTATTTAAGCTCATTGATCCAGGTCGAAACGCTCTCAAGCGCTTTTGGATTCATTGTTTCATATATCTGTGAATATTCACTCACCGCTCCGGTCTTTGCTTTTTGAAAACAGTGATTTAATCCGGGTAACGCTATCTCTTGATGGTTGTTATTACCTGCCTTTTGCAATGCGCTTTTTATTGCAGCAAGGTTAGTTGTGTTTTTTACCTGGATATCCAATGTGCCGTTGAGCGCAAGTACAGGGCATTTAACTTTAGTCAAATAGTCAGCAGGATTAAATAGTATAAAATACCTTAACCAAGGCGAAACGTATTTTGCCGAGGTTAGCTTAACAACCTCATCAACGGACTTTCCATGCAATAAGCGAGGTGGGACATTCCTGGCCTCCCTATAGAGTAGCGTATCAAGTTTTATCTTTAGTTCGGAAGAACTGAGCCCTACGTTATCATGTATAGTTCGATAAATTTTCTGCAAACCTGACCTCATTAAGTTTGTGTCTTGAGCAGATGCGCCGCTAAGCCGTATTTGATCTTTTGCCTGTTGAATCATCAACTCGGGGGTAGGAACACCGGGGCCGGCAAGTAAGCATATAAAACTAACTACCTTGTTCCTACTGGCCACCATTGGTGCTATCACACCGCCCTCGCTATGGCCTATTAAACCTATTGATAAGTCTTTTAGATCTGTTCTGGAATGAATATAATTTACAGCAGCCTCCGCGTCATCAGCCAGATCAGCCGTGGTAGCTGTAGCGAAAACACCTGTAGACTTACCTACACCCCTATCGTCATATCGTAATACCGCGATGCCGTTGCGGGTAAGCCAGTCGCTCAACACCAGGAATGGCCGGAGATTTAATTCTTTAATTTCTTCATTACGATTTTGCGGCCCCGAGCCTGTAATGAGTACAACTATTTTAGATACTTTACCATTTGCGGGTGCGGTTAAGGTGCCCGCAAGTTTGTTACCGCCCTTTGGATTTGTAAATACTACCTCTTCTTGCTTATAAGGAAATACTGTTGGTTCCAGGTGTTTTTTAACCACTGGCGTAGTTGTACAACCGGCAAAAAGCAATGTCAACAGGCTTAAAGATATTCTTCTCATAATCGCTAATTACTGTAGTGTAGGTCAGCGTGCAATATAGGAATCATTCTTACAAAAAACCACCCTCTTTCGGCCAAAGGCGAAGAGAGGGTCGACCAGCGTAGCGTAGTCGGGGTGAGTAAACGGCGCGCGTTTATTACCGCCAACCCGCGTTAGTGATAGCAGCGAATTCCGGCCTGTGACTAAAGCCTGCGCAGTATAAGCGAAAAGCACGGGCCGCAAGTAACGCCCTAGTGGTAATTAGGGTTGGTGATTAGGATTAGAAATCAACTTCTAAAATTATCAAGGGATCTGACAAATTCTCTAATAATTTCGTCTATATACTCAGGATCAGTTGTTAGAGTACATTGTTGTACTGCTAACTCAACCCAATGGGTTGATAACGACACCGGTAAAGACTCTGCATATTCTAAAACAAACCACCTCTCTTTACCATCCCATACGAACCTGTATATATGTTGATGATTAGACCACATTACATAACGACTTCCAAATGCTTTCTCATCATATCTTTCTTCAAAAAAATCATAGCCTTTTGCCTTCAATTTTAAATTGACCGCATTTTTAACTTTTTTATAAGCCGTTGTTACAGCCGTAACACATTCAAGTTGCGGCGGTCCACCGCCATGCATTTCAGCGTGCGGATATGACAGTTCCCAATATCGCAAATCACTTGGATCCTGATATAAGGTAGTCCACTCAATGGGATCGTTAGAAATTTTTGTAAAATATTCAGAGGTTAACCAGTTTATTCTTTCGCAGTTATCGTTCCATACCATATTACCTGCTATCAGCTTTCCATCACATTTGATTACTGATTCATTGGGTTTAGGTTTTATCATAACTTTTAAGCGTAAATAAACATTAAAGGGTTAGCATTCGCAAATTACTATAACTAATCTTTAATCTCTAATTACTATTTTTGCGCAGCAAAAATGAAATTTAACTTAACAGCACACGATCCGCTATCAAAGGCCCGCGCGGGCGAGATCACAACCGATCACGGAACTATACAAACGCCAATATTTATGCCCGTTGGTACTGCGGGTACGGTTAAAGCCGTTCATCAGCACGAGCTAAAGAACGATATCCAGGCGCAAATTATTCTGGGAAATACCTATCATTTATACCTACGCCCGGGGCTTGATGTGATTGAAGGTGCCGGCGGGCTACATAAATTTAACGGCTGGGAAGGCCCTATTCTTACAGATAGCGGCGGCTACCAGGTATACAGTTTAAGCGAAGTACGTAAGATAAAAGAAGAGGGTGTTACCTTCCGCTCGCATATTGATGGCTCAAAACACCTGTTTACGCCCGAGAATGTGATGGATATACAGCGTACCATTGGTGCCGATATTATTATGGCGTTTGATGAGTGTACACCCTACCCTTGCGACTATAATTATGCTAAACGGTCGATAGAAATGACGCACCGCTGGTTAAAGCGTTGCTGCGATAGGTTTGACAGCACCCAACCAAAATACGGTTATGATCAAACGTTTTTCCCTATTGTACAGGGGTCTGTTTATAAAGATTTAAGGGTGCGGTCGGCCGAGGTTATTGCTTCTTTCGAGCGTGAGGGCAATGCTATAGGCGGCCTGTCGGTAGGCGAACCGGCCGAAGAAATGTACGCCATGACAGAATTAGTGTGCGATATATTACCAACGCAAAAACCACGTTATTTAATGGGTGTAGGTACACCTATTAATTTGCTGGAAAACATAGCTTTGGGTGTTGATATGTTTGATTGCGTAATGCCAACCCGTAATGCCCGCAACGGCATGTTATTTACTAAAAACGGCGTTATAAATATTAAGAACGAGAAGTGGAAAGCAGATTTTTCGCCCATTGAAGCGGATAGTGATCTGTTTGCCGATAAGAGTTATACCAAGGCCTATTTAAGGCATTTAATACACAGTGGCGAGATGCTGGGCGCGCAAATAGCAACCCTGCATAACCTGCATTTTTACCTATGGCTGGTTAAAGAAGCACGTAAAAAAATAATATCGGGCGAGTTTTACGCCTGGAAAAAAACAATGGTTGACCGTTTGGGACAAAGACTGTAAATGAAGGATTTTGTAGACAAGTATTTAAAAATAATTGACTGGTATATCATCAAGAAATACCTGGGCACCTTTGTGTTTACGTTGGTTATATTTATAGTGATATCGGTAGTGTTTGATATCTCTGAGCACCTGGATAACTTCCTTACGCACCATGCCACTTTATTTGAAATTGCCTTTCAATACTATGCAGGTTTTATACCTTTTTACATTGATCTGTTATCACCATTAATTAACTTTTTAGCTGTAATTTTCTTTACAGCCAAGATGGCTAATCAAACAGAAATAGTACCAATATTAAGCGGCAAAGCAAGCTTTAACCGTTTTTTAAGGCCCTATTTTGTATCGGCCACACTAATATTTTTGGTAACATTATTTGCCAGCCTTTACCTTATACCTTATACAAACAAATTAAAGGTTGACTTTGAGAATAGCCATGGTTTTAACGGAGATCAAAACGGCAAAAACTCGGTGCATTTAAAGCTTGATGAACATACCTATGTATATGTAGAATCGTACGATGCAGGGTCGCATACGGGCTCCCAGTTTGTATTGGAGAAGTTTGACGGTGATAAGCTTCGTTACAAAATAGATGCCAACTCCATTACCTACGATTCGCTTAAAAAGAAGTGGACAATGAAGAACTATTCCGTAAGATATATTAATGGTTTAAGGGAAAAATTGAAGTTCAATATCCCATTAAAAGACACTACACTCGACCTATATCCTGCCGATTTCGAGGCCCATGATAACGTATATTCGGCCATGTCATTACGCGACCTGAACAAGAATATCATCAAAGAAAAGATCCGCGGGGCGGGAAATTTAAAGGATATGCAATATGAAAAATGGAAGCGTTTTCTGCACCCTTTTGCATCATTTGTGCTTACTTTAATTGGCGTTTCCATCTCGTCCAGGAGGGTGCGCGGGGGCATTGGCTTACCCCTTGGGATAGGCCTATTTTTATGTTTTGCCTACATTGTGGTTGACAAATTCGCGTTGGTTTTTGCCATAAAAAGTGGCCTCTCGCCCTGGATAGCTGCTGCATTGCCCAACACTTTGTTTGGTATACTGGGGGGATATTTACTGTATAAAGCGCCTAAATAAGAATGGCGTACAGCAAAAATAATTCATCAGTGCCCAATAAAAACCTGCTAATACTGCATTTTACGGTGTTTATTTGGGGATTTACCGGCATATTAGGGGCATTAATCAGTGTAAATGCGGTACAATTGGTGTGGTACCGTGTGCTAATAGCAGCAATTTCGTTGTTTTTTTACTTTAAATTCAGCAAAAAAGCTCTCCAAATCAGTCGCCAAAACTTCTTGAAATTGTTCTTTACAGGTGGGTTAGTGGGTGGCCATTGGATCCTTTTCTTCGCCTCAATCAAGCTTTCTACGGTGCCGGTAACGCTGGTTTGCCTATCGTCCATGACGCTATTTACGGCAATTTTGGAGCCTTTATTAAACAAAAAACGCATCTCTAAACTGGAAATTGTAGCGGGATTATTGATAATAACCGGCATAGTTTTGATCTTTAAATTTGAAACTCAATACACTAAGGGTATCATAGCCGGCTTATTAAGCGCCCTTTTTGCCAGCATATTTTCAATCATTAACTCTAAACAAGTAAAGCAAATTGAGCCTGCGGTGATATCATTTTATGAGCTGATAGGCGCTTTTTTCTGGGCAACTTTGTACCTGGTTTTCACCGGCGGGTTTAACCAGGCCATGTATTTAAAGCCCCACGATATTGGTTATTTATTACTATTGGGTACCATCTGCACATCGTTGGCTTACGTGGCCGGGGTGTCTGTAATGCGCGAGTTATCGGCGTTTAGAGTAGCCCTTATCACCAACCTGGAGCCGGTATACGGCATCCTGATGTCGTTCCTTTTCTTTGGCGATATGAACAAAATGACCACAGGATTTTGGGTGGGTGCGGTAATAATCTTGTCTACTATCTTCCTGTTCCCTATCGCGCAAACGCAATTACGGAAGCGTAGGAGTCGTTAATAATTGTCGATTTCGATTCCTTTTAACTTCGTATTTTTCATTAATATCCCGCCCTTAATCGCAGGGTAGGGGATAATATTTCCATACCCACAAACGCAATTTAAGCCCCTCTAAGCAACGCTGGTATTTCGCCATGCCTGCATACATTTTAAAAATTTCGCACGATCCTGAGCCAAATTTCAAGAAGCTATTTGTGTACTGAAATACGATTATTTTACTAATCAATAAATCAGTGGATTTATGAGATAAATTTATACATTTTATAGCTAAAAAATTTAAATCAGTATTTTTAATTAAATATATAAAACTTTGTAAATCAAATATTTATATATATTATCAAAAGCGCCAGTTTAACAAAAAAGACTTTTAAAATAAGTTAAAATACTAAATAAATTAGCAAGTAACTTTATTAAAGCAAATTAACGTACTTATAACACTGGTATTCAGATATTTACAA
>JACMRC010000548.1 GCA_014376655.1 Mucilaginibacter sp.
CCGGCATATATGCAACAGCATCTAGGTGTGCCTACAGAAAAAGTTGCTCCTTTTATTTCTTTATATTGGGCAAGTTTGATGATTGGCAGATGGACAGGTGCCGTAGGTGCATTTGATGTTAGTATGGGCGCAAAAAAAATATTAAGTTTCTTGATGCCTTATATCGCTTTTAGTATTTTTTTGATAGTAAATACTATTGCACAACATGATGTTACACCATTTTTTATTTACGGCCTGGTTATAATTGTTATGATAATAGCCGATATCTACAGCAAGGGAAACCCTGCAAGGATGCTACTTATATTTGCATCCTTAGGTATTACCGCTTTATGTATAGGCATGCTTACCACTGGGATGGTTAGTGCGTATGCTTTTATAAGCGTCGGGCTTTTTTGCAGTACGTTATGGCCTTGTATATTTACTTTATCAGTTGCCGGTTTGGGCAAACATACCGGGCAAGGCAGCAGCATGTTGATTTTTATGATATTTGGCGGCGGTATAATTAGCTATTTACAAGGTATTCTGGCAGATAAGATCGGTATTCAGTTTAGTTACGTAATGGGCGTTATCTGTTTTGCTTACCTGGCTTTTTATGCCATAAAAGCAAAAGCAATATTAAAAACTCAGGGCATTGATTATGATGCGCTGAACGCAGAAGGCGGACATTGATTACTTTTGCGGATGCTAAGCACGATGTAGTAATTTTTCAATCTTAATAATTTTAGGTTCGTTATGAATAAACCATACGCAATAGGTATTGATGTAGGTGGCACTACCACCAAGTTTGGAATTGTAAACCGCCATGGCGAAATAATTGAGCAAGACCGTATACCCAGCAATGCACACGAGGTAGTGGAAGACTTTATAGATGACCTGTACGACAAATTAATGCCAATGGTGTTACGTGCCGGAGGGCTTGATAAATTTGTAGGCATTGGCATGGGCGCACCCAACGGAAACTTTTACACCGGTACTATTGAATATGCGCCTAACTTAAAATGGAAAGGCATTATACCCATTGCTGAACTGATGCACAAAAAGTTTGGGTTGATAACAAAGCTTACCAACGATGCAAATGCAGCAGCAGTAGGCGAAATGATGTACGGCGTAACAAAAAACATCAAGCATTTTATAACCATTACTTTAGGCACAGGCGTAGGCAGCGGCATAGTTATAGATGGAAAAGTAGTATTAGGCTACGATGGATTTGCAGGTGAATTAGGGCATACTATTATTCGTTACGGCGGCAGGCTGCACAAAAGCACTGGTGCACACGGTAGCCTGGAAGCATATGCTTCTGCAACCGGCGTAAGGGAAACCGCCATTGAAATGTTAACAGAGCACCCCGAAACAGAAAGCCTTTTACGCAACTTTACCATCAACGAATTAACTAGCGAAACGGTATACGATTGCGCCATGCAAGGCGATACAATAGCTAACCGGATTTTTGAATTTACCGGGCAAATTTTAGGCGAGTCGCTGGCCAACTTTATCATGTTCTCTTCTCCGGAAGCCATCGTGTTATTTGGTGGGCTTACAAAAGCCGGCCCGCTTTTGTTAAACCCAACAAGAAAGGCCATGGAAGCTAATTTGCTGCCTATCTTCCAAAACAAAGTAAAATTATTATTTAGCGAATTAAAAGAAGCAGATGCAGCCATACTAGGCGCCAGCGCTTTGGTTTGGGATATTGTTGAACCAGTTTCTTAAATTCTATTGAAATAAAAAACTTTAATAGCCTGAGCTTTTCTCAGGCTATTTTAATTTACGCCTTAGCTTGTGCCCGCCTGACAAAACAACCCGGCGGTAGTATACAAACAAATATTTAATTATTAATGGCATTTCGCTCCGAAGGGGTCAAGCTCCCATCTCCCTTTGGAGAGGGGTTCGGGGTGAGGTAAAAAATATGGGCAACCCGGTCTTTTTCACCGCAATATCCGGGGCTTGTTTAATTTATACGCTTCAATATATACTGCATCTTTATTCGTTTTAAAGCTTAATTATTATCCATCCAATAAAAATTTATTTTTTGCGTTACGCTATATCGCAATACTTGTTTTATGTGTTGTATTGCAATTGAGTATAAATATCTTATTACAACATTTATATCTTTATATTGTGTAGTCGTTAACCCGTAATTACCATCAACTGTTTATGATCTCCAAATCTGTCAAATGTCTTTATAGGCCTATATCTTTAAGTTTTGTTTTCATATTTTTGTATTGTTCAAATACAATGGCCCAGTTAACCGCAGATTTTTCTATTGACAAAACAGGCGGCTGCGCACCTTTGGCAGTAATTTTTACCAACAACACAACAGGCGCCACTTCCAACGCAATTTATTCGTGGGATTTTGGTAATGGCAATACTTCTGCTATTGCTAGTCCGGGTGCCATTTACAACAGCGAAAAAACATACAACATAACCCTTACCGTAAATGACGGCAGCTTCACCAGCACAAAAACTAAACAGGTAACCGTTTACACACCACCACTGGTAGATTTTACTGTTTCACCAATCAAAGGCTGCCTGCCCGTTACTGTAAACTTTACTGCATCAGCAGCAGGCAACGCCAATACCTACACCTGGGATTTTGGCGATGGCAACACACAGCAGGATTATAACCCAACACCAGCCCACACATACACCGTTCCGCAAACGGCAACAGTAAGCCTTACCGTTAGCAACAGCTACGGCTGTACTAAAACCTTGCAAAAAGATAACCTCATTAAAATATTGGCGCCCATCAGCGCAGCTTTTAGTGCCAGCCAGTTAATACTTTGCCGCGTTACAGATGCGGTACAATTTACCAATAGCAGTTATGGGCCGGGCACCCTAACCTACCTGTGGAATTTTGGCGACGGCACATCTTCAACTCAAACGGCTCCCTCGCATGTATTTAATAAACGCGGCAATTATACGGTGTCACTAACCGTTACCAGTTCAGAAGGCTGCACCAATACCAATTCGCAGAATGGCATTATAAACGTGGCTAATTTCACCAGCGACTTTACGGTGCCAACGCCCATATGCCTTAATGCTTATATTTCAATTACTAGCATCAGCTCCCCTAGCCCAACGGCAAGTACCTGGTATGTTGACGGTGTACCTAATTATTACAGTTATTACGGTTCCCTTAATTATAGTTTTCCTGCAACAGGCTCTCACGTTGTTAAATTAGTAAACACATTTGGTACCTGTGTAGATTCAGTTTCTAAAACTATCGTCGTAAACCAAATACCCGATTTAAAAGGTTTCGTCGCTACAACAAATGGCAGGTGCGGCTCTCCTATTTTGTACAATTTTAGTGATACTACAATAGGTGCCGTTAAATGGGAATGGGATTTTGATAATTATAACAATACTGTCCAATCTACTGACCAAACGACCTCTTATACTTATAATCTTGATGGTGGGTATAATGCCTGGCTTAGGGTTACCAATGCTGCTGGGTGTACTGTACAAGTTTATAAATACATAAGCATTGTTAGGGAATATGTAACCATTTCAGCACAAGGTACAAGAGCCCAGTGTGGCCCATATTCTTTAAATTTTACTAGCACGAGTACCGTGCCCATCGCTACTTATAACTGGAATTTTGGCGATGGAGGCACTTCTACTTTAGCTGAGCCAACCCACTTGTTTAGCAAAGCCGGGAGCTGGAATATAACACTCTCTTATAAAACGGGGTCAGGCTGTACAGGCACTGTAAGCTATGGTAGTGCAGACGTAAACATTCAGCCCAAAGCTGAATTTACAGCTACCAATACAACTATTTGCGGCAATACGCCGGTTGTATTTTTAGTAACACAATATGATGGCGCAGACAGTTATATGTGGGATTTTGGCGATGGTGGTGGATATAGTAATGCTTATTCAAATCATCAATATACTTACGACAGTACTTATTCCGTAAGCCTTATAGTGTTTAACCGGGGCGGCTGCAGCGATACCATGACAAGGAAAGCTTATATAAAAGTGCTGCCGCCATTCCCTCATATTGGCACAGCTACCAACACTTGCGATGGTACCCGCGGGCTGGTTACATTTACACAAGATTCAAAAAAAGCGCAAACATGGACATGGGATTTTGGAGATGGCACCAGTAAATTATTAAACGTAGATAATCCTCAAATAACCCATCCTTATTTAGCTACCGGTACGTATAAAGTAGTGTTAACTACCACCAACGGGCAATGCAGCGTAAGGGATTCTTTAATAAGTAACAGGATTGTTAATGTATTGCTTAAGCAAAGCCCATTGTTAACCGGTAACGCTACCCAGTTGTGCAACCAGGGCAGCATGCACATACAGATTAATAACCTGCAATACAACCCGCAAAATTATAATTCCAATGATAATAATATTTACCAGCTTCAAAATAGTGACGGCACTACTTTTTCAGGCTTTACCACAAAAGATTATGACCCAATAAATTATTATTACTGGGCAACGAATTACCAGGGCAC
>JACMRC010000549.1 GCA_014376655.1 Mucilaginibacter sp.
ATGCGGGTAATCCAATATTTTACTGCTACCCGTCAAAATAGCATTATCATCCAAATGCAACTCAACGCCCGATTTTAAACTTAGCGCACTGGTAACATATACACCTGCCGGAATTAACACACGGCCACCACCAGCCGCAGCTGCTGCATCAATTGCTTTTTGGATGCTTACTGCGTTATTAACTTTCAGATCAAACTTTGCCCCATAAGCCGTAATGTTATAGGTTCTTTGTTGTGCTGTCGCAATAATAGTACAGGTGATAAACAGGGCTGATATAATAAGTTTCACGGTTTTCATCAAGACTGATTGGTTAGGTAAATATAAACCCTAAACTTGTATAAACAAGCCGGTTGTTAATGTTTCCGTTTCAAATAGAAAAATTGTAATATTTTTTTCTTTACTTCATGCTAAATTCCAATATTGGAGGCTGATAACCAACTATCCGGGCTCTTAACCAACCCGTAACCATATATACCAATTATTAAACCCTGCTAACAATGAAAAAGTTAACCCTTAGTCTTGCCTGCTTTTTACTTATTTTTAAATGCTTCGGGCAGCAAAACGAAAAATTTAACGGCCTTGACATGAACCTTGGTACATTATCAAGACTGTCAGATGCTAAAACACGCTCAATAAGCCCCGAAAACTTTACCGGCGAAAAAGGTAAAGGCGGCATGGCCGATCCGGTAAAAGATAAAGGCAAACGTAATGTTGCCAATGCTACTAATGCCGCCCGAGATCTGGGCATCGGCTGGAAAGTTAACCCATACATCATTATCAACGCAGGCGAAACTATCACCATTGCAGAAATGACCGGCCCCGGTGCTGTACAACATATCTGGATGACACCTACCGGTAACTGGCGCCTGTCGATCCTGCGTTTTTATTGGGATGATGAAACTGAGCCATCTATTGAATGCCCGGTTGGTGCGTTCTTTGGCATGGGCTGGAACGCCTATTCGCCGTTAAATTCGTTACCCGTTACGGTAAACCCTGGTAGTGCGTTTAACTGCTATTGGAAAATGCCTTTCCGCAAAAAATGCCGCATTACCATGCAGAATATGGACGACAGGCAGATGAGCCTATACTACCAGGTTGATTATACCTTAACTAAAGTTGGTGCAGATGAAGGCTACCTGCACGCGCAGTTCCGCAAATCAAAACATGGCGATAGCGGTTTATATACCATAGTTGATGGCATTAAAGGTAAGGGCCAGTATGTAGGTACTTATATGGGGGTTGATGTAAATAATAACGGCTGGTGGGGCGAAGGCGAGATAAAATTCTTTATGGATGGCGATACCGATTTTGCTACTATAGTAGGCACCGGAACCGAGGATTATTTTTGCGGATCGTATGATTTTGATACGAGGAAAAAGAATGCGGCGGGTGTTGAGGAAGTTAACTATACTGAGTTCTCCACACCATACACGGGTATGCCACAGGTTATAAAAGGCGACGGGCATTACCAGATACGGCAGCGATTTGGCTTATACCGTTGGCATATCCAGGACCCTATCCGTTTCGATAAGGACCTGAAAGTTACTATCCAGGATCTGGGCTGGAAATCGGGCGGAAGATATTTGGCGCAACACTCTGATATAATATCCGTAGCATTTTGGTACCAGGAGGGTGGGCATAGTGCGTACCCAAAACTACCTGCTAAGGATGATTTAGAGATCAATTAAAAACTGTCTTTATGAAAGATCAATCGGGACGGCGTGTATTTCTCAGGAATATCGGGGTTGGGGGCGTGGCCGCTCTTTTACCTGTTGGCAGTGTAAAAGCTTTTGACAAGAAAGAAGCAGAGACCGAGACTGATATTAAGGCTACCGATGCAGGCAAGCGCAAATACAACGCACCCTATACCGGCAAAAATAATAACCGCATAGCCTTCCCCATCGGGGGCATTGGCGCGGGTATGTTTTGTTTGGAGGGCACGGGCGCTATCTCGCACATGTCGGTACGCAACTATCCCGAAATGTTTCATGAGCCTGCGGTGTTTGCAGCTATCAGCATAAAAGGAGCAAAAAATGCTGCTAAGGTTTTAGAGGGGAAAGTACCCGCCTGGAAAAAGTTTGGGCAGCACGAGTCTGCTCTTGGTGGACCCGGCGCGACGTGGGGATTACCGCGTTTTGAAACCGCGGAGTTTACAGCACGTTTCCCATTTGCTGATATCACCCTGAAGGATAAGGATGTGCCTTTGGCTATCCAGATAAAAGGTTGGAGCCCGTTTATCCCTACGGATGAGTATAACTCCAGCTTACCGGTTGGCGGTTTAGAGTATCATTTTAAAAACACAAGTACAAAAACGGAGGAATGTGTTTTCTCATATAACAGCCGGCATTTTTTAAATCAGCTGGCTACAAAAAACACGGTTAAAGCAATTAAGAACGGTTTTGTTATTGCTGTTGATGGCACCGAGGCCGATCCGCAGAAACAGGCTGATTTTGCTATTTATACCGATGATGCAGCCACGGTAGTCGATCATTGCTGGTTTAGGGGTGGTTGGTTTGACGGGCTTACTATGGCCTGGAAAACTATTCAGAACGCCGAAGTGAAAGACAATCCGCCGGTTACAGGCGATGCGCAGGGCGCGTCATTATTTGTTCCTTTTACACTAAAGCCGGGACAAGAAAAAACTATCCGCCTGATGATGGCCTGGTATGTGCCCAATACCAAGATGCATTTAGGCGAAGTTGACCCCGCTGATAGGGAGACGGTAAACAAAGATCCGCTGTTAAAATATCATAAACCCTGGTATAGCAGCAAGTTTAAAAACATAGCAGAGGTAGCGGCTTATTGGGATACCAACTATACCGACCTGCGAAAGAAAACCAAACTATTTACCGACTCATTTTGTAAAAGCACGCTACCTGCCGAAGTTGTGGAAGCAGTTGCGGCTAATCTCACCATATTAAAATCGCCAACAGTGCTGCGCCAGTATGATGGCCGGCTTTGGTGTTGGGAAGGTTGCGGCGATAACGGCGGTAGTTGCCATGGTTCGTGTACGCACGTATGGAATTACGCACAGGCGGTATCACATTTGTTCCCGTCGTTAGAACGCAGCTTGCGCAATACCGAGTTTAACGAAAGCCAGAATACCGACGGGCACCAGATGTTCCGGTCGAATTTGCCTATTACCCGGGTGGTACATAACTTCCATGCAGCGTCCGACGGGCAGTTAGGTGGTATCATCAAAGTACACCGCGAGTGGCGCATTAGCGGCGATAATGAATGGTTAAAAAGTATCTATCCCAAAGTACAAACCAGTTTAGATTACTGCATAAAAACATGGGACCCAAAAGGTACAGGCGTTATACAGGAACCACATCATAATACTTACGATATAGAATTTTGGGGACCGACTGGTTTTGCCACCAGTTTTTATTTGGGGGCTTTAAATTCGCTTATAACAATGGGTAAGTTTTTGGGTAAGGATGTGCAGAAATACGAAACCCTGTATTCCAAAGGCCGTGCCTATATGGAAAGTAACCTATACAACGGCCAATACTTTTTCCAGGAAATAAAATGGAAAGGCCTACAAGCGCCCGACCCAACTAAAGTACAATCTTTCCAAACACAATATACTCCAGAAGCATCGGCTTTATTAAAGAAGGAGGGACCTAAATACCAATATGGTACAGGTGTGTTATCAGACGGCGTAATGGGTGCGTGGCTGTCAAGGATGTGTGGTTTGCCTGATCCGCTGGATGCTGCTAAAACCCGTAATCATTTACAAGCCGTTCATCAGCATAACTTTAAAACTAACCTGCATGAACATGCTAACCCACAACGACCGACCTATGCTATAGATAATGAGGCCGGTTTATTGTTATGCTCGTGGCCCAAAGGCGGCATGTTGTCGCTGCCATTTGTTTACAGTAACGAGGTTTGGACCGGGATTGAATACCAGGTTGCATCGCATTTAATGCTGATGGGCGAAGTGCAAAAGGGTTTAGATATCGTCCGTGCTTGCCGAGACAGATACGATGGAGAAATACGTAATCCGTTTAATGAATATGAGTGCGGCCATTGGTATGCCCGCGCTATGGCAAGTTATGGAATGTTAGAAGGACTTACCGGCATGCGTTATGATGCCGTAACTAAAGAATTGCACATAGATTCAAAGGTGGGCGATTTTACCAGCTTCCTATCTACCGCCAGCGGATTTGGAACGGTGACACTTAAAGCAGGTGTGCCGTCGTTAAATATAGCATACGGTATTATCCCGGTTAACAAAGTTGTTGTTTCGGGGACGATAAAGAAATTGGGTTAACACCCTCAAACTACTTATGGAAATTACAGGAAAACAAATTATTGGATATACAAAAGCCGACAGCAATGCCGGTTCATTTACCTCCGGCCAACACACTTTTCAGGAAGCATCGGCAGCAAATGTCGATCAGGCCGCAAAGAAAGCTACAGCAGCATTTAAGATTTATAAACTACTGCCAACGGCAGATCGTGTTAAGTTTTTAGAAACTATCGCGACAGAGATCAACAGCATCCGGGAGGAATTGATTGAAAACGGAATGCAAGAAACTCATTTACCGCAGGGCAGGTTAAATGGCGAGATAGACCGTACCATCAACCAAATAAAACTATTTGCCGATCTGTTAAAAGAAGGCTCATGGGTAAATGCCATAATTGATACCGCCAAGCCGGACAGGCAGCCCTTACCTAAACCGCATATTTGCCAAATGGCAAGGCCGTTGGGTGTTACGGCTGTATTTGGTGCAAGTAATTTCCCATTTGCATTTTCTGTTGCCGGTGGCGATACTATTTCGGCTCTGGC
>JACMRC010000550.1 GCA_014376655.1 Mucilaginibacter sp.
TCTGGTAGTTGGGTTTGCATTATACTACGTGCGCTTCTCTACCTGGAAGGGTTGCCGTATGTACCTGGAGGATTTTATAGTTACCGAGCCTATGCGTGGCCGCGGTATCGGCAAGTTATTGTTTGACCAACTGATTATTGAAGCTAAAGAATTAGGCTTTAGCGGCATGGTATGGCAGGTATTAGATTGGAACGAACCTGCATTAAACTTCTACGAAAAATACAACGCAGCTATTGAAGCAGGTTGGTTAAATGCATCATTATCAAGAGAACAGCTATTAAATTATTAAGTATGAGAATTGGGTATCTGTTGTTTTTGGGAATGCTATTGGGTTTAAACTCGTGCCAATGGGGTAAACCTAATAATCCAAAGGCCGATATAACCACGGATACATTAGCTTATACTTATAATACCATTAAAGAGCGCGCCACAGATTGCGGTAATAAGCCGGATAGCGGGTGTACGGGAGTAAAGATCACCTACCCGTTATTTAAGGAGCAGGCAAATTTAAATGATACTGTTAGCCTTAAGCTGATAAACTTATTTGGTGCCGACGAATCTGGTATTGAACTAAAAGAATATGTAGCGCATTTTCTATCTGCTTACACTGCATTTAAAAAGCGTGATAAAAGATCGAAGCTGTTTTTTACGCTGGATAGCCACGCCAGAATACTAAGGCAGGATTCCAACTTAACTACTTTAGAAATAAGCGGCTATACTTTCCGTGGGGGCGCGCACGGTAGTTCGATAACTACCTTTATTAACTGGAATACCAAAGCTCAAAAAAGCATAAACTTGGGTGATATCTTTACGGATAATTATAAAGCAAGATTAACCGCTATTGCTGATACTATTTTCAGAAAATCGGAAAAAATAAGCGATACTGCTTCGCTGTCTGATGACTACTTTTTCAAAGACAGTAAATTCGCGCTCAATGATAACTTTTCTATCACCCCTTTAGGCATCAAGTTCTTATATAATCAATACGAAATTAAACCTTACGCTGCCGGGCAAACAGAATTGTTTATCCCCTACGCTAAGATCAAATCACTGTTAAAACCAAACACGGTTATCACTCAATATCTTAAATAAATGCTTGTTTTTAAATTCGGAGGTGCGTCTGTTAAAGATGCGGAAGGTATCATCAAGCTAACTAAAGTAGTTGAAAAATATAAAGGCGAGCAATTGCTAATTGTGGTTTCGGCAATGGGTAAAACTACTAATGCCCTGGAGAAACTTGCCAAAGCCTACGCAGATCAAACTGATGATATGCAGGATATTTACGAAAGCATTAAACAATATCACTACGATATAATAGCCCAGCTGTTTGAAAGCACCGATGTCGTTTTTGATGAGGTGGCCAATACGTTTGTGGAGATTGACTGGATGATAGAGGACGAACCGCAGGATGATTTCGATTTTATCTATGACCAGATCGTATCTGTCGGCGAATTGGTATCAACCCGCATAGTTACCGCCTACCTTAACAAAGCCGGCCTTAAAAGCCAATGGCTGGATGTACGGGGCTATATCCACACAGATAACACCTATCGCGAAGGCGTGGTAAAATGGGGTAAAACCCGCGATAGTATAGCGCTGAGCATCCCTGCACAATTAGAACGCAGCATTGTAGTTACACAAGGTTTTCTTGGCGGCACGTCAGAGAATTTTACAACTACACTGGGCCGCGAGGGATCTGATTATACGGCATCTATCTTCGCTGCTTGTTTGGGTGCCGATTCTGTTACTACCTGGAAAGATGTTCCCGGCATTTTAAATGCTGACCCAAAACTGTTTAATGACACTGTAAAATTTGATGAGCTTACCTATACCGAAGCTATCGAAATGACCTATTACGGCGCAACGGTTATCCACCCAAAAACCATCAAACCGCTTCAAAACGCTAAAATACCTTTATTGGTAAAACCGTTTAATGATCCGGCTGCACCCGGTACTGTAATTAAAGAAAATGCCGCTAATGTATTTGCAAAACCGGTTATCATCATTAAACAAAACCAGGTATTACTCTCTATTTCAACTAAAGATTACTCGTTTATATCTGAGGACACCCTGAGCGATATACTGGGCAGGTTTGCAAAAAGCCGGGTTAAAGTAAACGTTATGCAAACATCGGCACTAAGCTTTAGCGTTTGCTTTGACTATAAAGAAGAGTATTTTAATGGTTTGTTAGAGAACCTAAATTCAACCTATAAAGCAAAGTATAACAGCAACTTAACCCTAATAACGGTAAGGCATTATAAAGGTAACGCAGTTAAGGAGTTAACCGCCGGCAAAACTATTTTGCTTGAACAGGTAAGCCGAAATACAGCGCAGGTAGTTGTTAAATAACTATTGGCTTTGTTTAATGCTTCTAAAAGGTTTGTCGTAATCTGCACTGCTGTACAGGGTTAATATACTGTCCTTCAAAACCATATAGTCGCCCTGTTGGCTAACCACCATTTTTTTGATGCCTTTGGATGTGACTTCCATTGGCGCTATGGCCGACACTACCCTGCCTTCGGGATCCAGCTCTAAAATATACAGTTGGTTATCTTCGTGCCTATCCTCGTTAATAATAGTAATTGTTTTGGTGGCATCATCAATAAATTTTGCTATCAAATGTTTACCTGCCAGTTCTTTGGGGTTTAACGTCAGTAATGCTTTAGCTTGTGTCGCTGTAAAGCCAACAAATTCAAAACTTAGCAGGTCGTTATCATTATCTTTAACGGTATCAGTCGGGTTTACTATTGCTTTGTCATGATAGGCGGCGGTTGCATAAACGGTAACACCGCTCTTGTTTTGATAACTGTTGCCCGGTAATATGTAGTCTACCTGTAGGTTTTTATAGTCCGAGCTGTCGCCTTTTATGTAACAAGCTATATCTACCATCTCCTGTTTGCTTATACGGCCATTTATCTGCACATCCAATTTTACACCATCCTTAATTTTGGTTGACTTTAATACTTGAAACGGAGTTTTAGGCTTTGAATGGCATGCGGTAAGAACAACCAAGCAAACGAAGAGTATTTTTTTCATATCGCCACAAAAGTATGTATTTATGCATAAAATACTTGTAACCTAAATGCCAATATTGTGTCAAACTGTTAAACCATCACTTATGAAACTTTTTATAGCCACTACCCTATTATCATTAATCGGCCTAACCGGCCATACGTAAGAAGCCCAAAGGCATTTCGACCAGCAATTATACAATACCATATTTAAGGTTGACAGTGCCTGTTTTGAAGCGTTTAACAAACAGGATCTTGAAAGGCTTAAAAAATTCTTCGCTAAAGATGTAGAGTTTTATAACGATAACGGCACCATAACCAATTACGAGGAAACTATGAAAGGTTTTGCTAACATGTTTAAACAAGCCAAAATAAATGGATTAAAACGCGAATTAGTAAAAAGCAGTATGGAGGTGTACGCGCTAAAAGGGTTTGGAGCCATTGAAGTTGGCGTGCATAAATTCACACACATTGAAAACGGGAAGGAAGAAGTTGGCCTATTAAAGTTCACCGAAGTTTGGCAGAACAAAGACGGTGAATGGAAAATGACACGAGTGATAAGCTATAATCATTAAAACAAAAAGCCTCCTTATCCAGGAGGCTTTTTGTTTTATTTCTTTTTATGTTCCGGCTTATGGGTACTGTCTTTACTTGAAGTGGTAAACGATGGTTGCCCACCAGAGTTACTAATGCCTCTTTCTTTTAGCTTCTCACTTTGATCTGTAAAAGCCCTGTCGGCTGTAGTACTGCCCTGGCCGTTGTTATTATTTTTAAAATTCTGCGTTTTCATAATAATAGATTTTTAGTTTTGTTACATACTGCAACAACTGTACCGATATCCTTTTCAGCTATAATTATTGTAGAAAATCGGGAAAAATTGAGCCAAAAGTGTATTTATAGTTGCGAGATAGCATCTTCAATAGTAACCTGTTCATCGAGCTTCATTTTTTTACGCAGACGCTGTTTCGCTTTTTTAACTCCCTCTATAGTTATTCCAAGCATATTTGCCATTTCTTTATTAGTACACTGTAATTTAATTAAGGTTAATAACCTGATGTCAGTTTCTGAAAGATGTAAGAAAGTTTTTTTGATCCCGAAGAAGAAATTTGGATAAACTTTTAAAAATATTTTCTTAAACTCAACCCAGCTATCATCCGTCATGATATGCGCCTGCATCAGTTCTTCAAGATGAGTAACAACCTCGTTGTCAGCATTTTTATTTTTAAGATGCTCTATTTGCTCTTTGAATGTTTCGATTAAGACGTTATTTTTTCGCAGGTTTTCGGTATAGGCATTCAGTTTCATTTCGGTATACTTCAACTCGTCGTCAACCCTTCGTTTTTCTGATATCAAGATCTGTTTATCCTTCTTTATTTTTAAGGCCTGCCTGTTATAAAACAACCCCGAAATTACGAGCATCAGAAAGAGTATAATAAAAATCGTATTACGTTGCGTTGTTTTAGTGTCGGCTTGTGCTTTTAATCGGCTTTCTTCAGTTTGTTGCTTATTAATAACATATTGCATTTTAACCACCTCTACCGCGGCAATATTGTTTTGGGCTATTAAGCTGTCGTTAGCTAATTGATACTTTTTTCTAAAATCAAGTGCTTTAGCCGTTAAACCCATTTTATCATAATATTGCGCCTTGAGGTCTAAAATATTTGCCCTTAAATTTAAAACAGACACTGGGGTGGTATGGATCAATGTATCAGCAATGGCTAATTGTTTTAAACCCTGCGCTATGTCATTATTTGCAAGATTAATCTTTACCAATCTAAGCAAAGCAATGGTAGCATTAATTTTTTCACCATATTTTAAAGACTGGATATAGTCTGTTTGAATATAAGGTAATGCTTTACTATAATCGCTCTGCAAAAAGTATATCGACCCAATATTTCCTTTTAAAATCCCCATCCACACGGTATCCTTACTATTAATGGAAATGTTATAAGCGTTATTAAAATTGATAAGCGCTTGGGTGTATAGATTGGAGTTCCTGTTGATCAGCCCTAATGTATTTATAATGCTAATCTTCTCTCGTTCGGTAGGTATATTATATTTTAACGCTTCCTGCAATTGCAGCTTAGCATTAGTGTAATCGCCCAGGTGATAATAAAAATCAGCTACCTGAGCATAGTAGCTGCTCATATTTGGTACGTTCTTAAATCCAACTTTTTTAAACTCTTCCTGCGCTTTCAAAAAATACAGGCACGCGGTTGTATTATGTTTAAAGTTGGAATAAAACATAGCCGTATGATGCAGGTAAACTGCAGTTTGTAAGGTTAAGTTGTTCTCTGTTGCAAAGTCTGCTGCTTTATTATAATAGTTGATGGTTAGATTATTAAACTTCCTGTTCACAGCGTAATAATCTGCCTTCAAATCAAATACCACGCTCTCTAATACCTTATCATCATACTCATGGGCCATTACGGTTAGTTGGTCCAGATAGCTCATGGCTAACTTCTCATCTATATGCCTATAGTTGTTTTTATAAAAACCGGTGGCAACATCGGCGCGGTTTTCTTTTGCAACATGTTTAAGCGTATCAAAGGGGTGCTTAATAATAGCGGATGCGTCTGCCTTAAAAATGCAGAACGATGTAATAAGAAACATTACTACACCAAAAACATAGCCTTTAGCTTTGGTAATCAGTAGTTTCATAAGGGGGATTGTAATTATTACTTAAAAACTAAAGTAATAATTAATATTGAATTAATTCTGTGTTTTTAAAGCAATTTACAACTATAAAACGCTGTCATTTTCATTCTTCAACAGAAATTCGCCGATTGTAAGATTATAAAGGTAATTTTGCATTTTAATAATTGATATAATACAATGGCAGGGTTTGATAAATTAAAGCTGAATAAACAATTAATAAGGTCTGTAACCGAACTGGGTTATGATACACCAAAAGAAGTTCAGCAAAAAACACTGACCAGGATAATTGGCGGGCAAGACATCATTGCTATTGCCCCCGAAGGTTTTGGCAAAACAACTACTTATGTTTTAGGCACCCTTAACCGTTTTAATTACGCACCCGAAGGTGTACCCAAGGTATTAATACTGGTACCAGAGAAAGAAGATGTGCTGGCGGTAATGGAATTGTTTGATCGCCTTAATAAAAATACAGCTATATCTATAGTGGGTCTTTACGTTACACCCGGAACCGAAGCGCAAATGGATGCCCTGGCCGATGGGGCAGATATTGTAGTGGCTACGCCTGATCGCGCGCGCGCCATTTACTTAAAACTGGCGCTTAACTTAAATAAGGTAGACTTATTTATTGTTGATGATGCCGACCGCATGCTTAAAAAAGGGATGCAGTTGCCTATTACCGAATTGGCAAACAGCATTGGCAAATGCCAGCATTTGGTGTTTACAGATGTTATGCATAGCAAGCTGGAGAAAGTACTGGAACCGTTTATGAAACTGGCTGCGACTATTGAAGTAGAAGCATTGGAAGAAACACCATTGGCCGTACATCAACAATTGTTATATAACGTACCCAACTTTGCCACCAAACTAAACCTGCTTAACTTGTTTATGTATGACGACGAGGTTTTTACCAAAGCCGCCGTATTTGTAAACAACCAAGCCACGGCCGAAAAAGTATTTCAAAGCCTTAACCGCCGCATGAATGAGGCTATTGGCTATTTGAATCCGGCTTTTTTTGATGTAAAGGGTTTTAAAACAACAGCCGAATTTAAGGCTGAAACCGAAGCAAGAGCATTAATAATAGTTGGCGAAACCGAAGAAACACTTAATCTGTCAGGCATCCCGTTCCTGGTACATTTTGATTTACCACAGGAAAAAGAAACCTACATTAGCCGTGTTATTAATACCACCGGCGACGACGAAACTATCGCCCTCACCTTCGCTACCGATCTTGACCTTAGCCTTGTTAAGAAAATAGAGCAAGCTACCGGCAAAAAAATGCAGCCTGCTGCCCTACCCGACGACTTAGTGATAGTAAATGATGTTAAACCAAAACCGACTAAACAGTCTACAAAATCAGCCGAGCCGGAAGTTGGCTCGGCTTTCCACGAAAAGAAAGCATCAAACAATAAAAACTACAATTTTAGCTCAGGCCAAAAAGCTAAAATGAATATGAAGAAAAAGCACGGGTAGAATACTCGATAGACTTACGAAGTTTAATGAACTTCGTAAGTCTAAGTCAACCTATTGCACTGTACCTCGTGTAACCCCATTCTCACCAAAAGCATCTATAGCGAACCAATATTTTTGATCTTTGTTTAAACTGCGGATAGTTAGTTCGGTATCGTTATAAACCTGATACACCCGGTTTAGGTTATCCTTTTGCACACCAAATCTGATGTTATACCCGGTAGCATTAGCTGCTTTTTTCCAGGTTAGTTTAACGTTGCGCGAATCTGTCGCATCCCTTAGTATTTCAACCGTATTTACTTTAGCAGGTTTTTGGCTGATGCCTGTTCCAAATACACGGAACCCTGAAACAGCAAACTTACCACCCGGTACGCGGTAGTTAGTTACTTTAAGATAACGCGCCTTAACAGGGATCGTAAATACGTGGTATTGATGGGTTAGGTCCTCTTCATTCTTGGTTTTGTCAACAAGCGTTTTCCAGTTCTTTTTATCGGCAGAATATTGTAACAAATACTGCTGGGCCAATATGCCATCGCGCCCGTAAAGTTGGGTGTCATTTTCGGCGAAGTTTAACTGTACAGCTTTTACGGTAGATACCGATCCTAAGTCTACACTCAGCCACTCCCCTTTGTCGCCGGTTTTGGCGCTCCAGTAATCGCGGATCTCTTCGTTAACAGCAAGGGCTGGCGGATTAGCCTCAAGGCTCGATGAGGCTTCTGATTTTTTGTTGTATGATAGCATCATCCAACCCGGATAAAGCTCGCTGATATCTTTTATTTTATGATCTGGCATTACCATCGGGTAATCTGCAAACTCAGTATGGGCAATCATATTATCGTTTTTATCAAACGTAACTGGCACTAATCCCAGCCTGCGTTCAAATCTGTGTTTTACCGAGATAACCATGGTTACTACGCGCCAGTAATTGCCATGCTTATCAGTAAACGTTGCCGCATGGCCCGCGCCTGTAATAAACCCTTCGGGTTTAGCCGAAAATGGGCTACTTTGCGAATAGTTAAATGGCCCAAGCGGATTATTGGAAACAAAATAACCATCGGCATAACTTTTATACTGCGTGCCCGGTGCCGAATATTGGTAATAATACTTGCCATTATGTTTGGTCATCCAGGGCGCTTCTGTCCATGGTGCATCTGTTTGGGTATTGTAATCGCCCGGCCTTTCCCAGCCGCGTGTTGCAGGGTCGCCTTTTAAAATATTTACGGGCTTCCCAATTGGGTTAAGACTGTTGTTAGGGTCTAATTCAACAGCTTGCAAATATCCATTATTGGTACAACCAAAATACATGTAAACTTTACCGTCCGTATCCTGGAAAAAGTCGGGGTCGCCGATGGAGAGCGGGAACGTCTTGGTATACTCTTCCCATTTGCCACTTGTCGGGTCATCCGATTTATAAATGATATGACTATTTATAGGCATATAATACAACGAGCCATTTATTACGGCAGCAGCCGGCGCATCCTTTTCAAACGGCAGGTCTTTAGTAGTAACAAAGGTCCATTTAAGCAAATCTGCTGAATACCAATAACCACCGGAGGCTGTCGCGAACAGATAGTACTTATCCTTAAATAAAACAATCACCGGGTCGGCGGCCGTACGGCGCGATGGTTTATCCGGCGTGAACCTGTAACTTATATTTATTGGGTTGCAAAAGGTTTGCTGGCTGCTGGCTGTTGTTGGTAGTAACAAGATACAACCGAATAAACAGATTAAGACCTGGAAAAAATAACGCTTAAGGTTCATTTGTAATATTTTAATTTTCTGTAAATAATTAATGTTCTGATTGCCCCGGAATCTCAGGAATGCCCGGATCATCCAAAATTTGTACTGCCGTACCATCGCCTACGGTTTTCCAGTCGTGCAAAACCCAAACCACTTTTTTGTCTTTGGTTATTTCAATCATCTGCGGGCCTTTACCGCTCTGTCCGCGCGAAGTAAAGATAGTATTACCATTAGCCAATCGGGTACAGCTTTGCGGTGCTGATGTAAATTGATATTCGGCAGCCAGATCTGTTTTGCAATTAAACTCCCATATAGTTTCTTTCTTAGCGTTAACTTCTCGGGTTAGCCAATCTCTTTCATCGGTTATCAAGGTATTGCCATTCTTTAACCTGATTGCTGCCCAGGGCTGATTGATCTCATATCTCCAGATCTCTTTGAAATTTTTATCGTATTCTACAACGTGGCCCCTACTCATGTATGAGATCAAGTAGTTTCCTTCTGCGGTAACCCGGGCACGCCTAAACTGTCCGTGAATGCCTCTTGCGTCTGCATTTTCAAATGGTAATACTTGTTCTACTTCGGTCTTGCCTGTCTTGATATTAACAACGTATAATTTAGGCGACAAACCATTCACAACAAACATAACTTTATCTAACCCTATAGGCTGGCAACCATGTACCTCGGTATGATCATCGCCTTGCGGTACATTAAAATCCATTTTCCAAAGCACTTTTTTGTCCGGTGTTATCACCGCGATATATTTCATCCGGCTAAACAAAATGTTTCCGTTCGACATCATCCAAACATCATCAAATTCAGGGCCTTTACCGGTATTGTAGGTCCAGATAACTTTACCGTCTTTAATCAGGAACATTCGGTTACAGTTCTCTCCCACATACAACATCGGGTGCTGGGTCAAACCGTTTCCGGGCAGGTTTGCAGGGGTTTCTTCTGTCGAATTGATCAACGGTGCCAATTCTTCTTCGGGTGCCATGGCGGGCACGTTAGCAGCCGTAAACAGGTTAAGCACATCCATGCAAGGCGTTTCACTTTTAGCTGCTGATTTAGCTTTGCCTTTCTTTTGCGCAAAAGTTAACGTGGTTACAGCTGTTAAGATTAGCACGAAAAGAAAACTGGTTTTGATAATTCTCATAATTGATAATTAGTTTAAGGATATCTATTAATGTTCTGATTGTCCCGGAATTTCAGGAATACCCGGATCATCTAAAACTTGTAGCGCGGTGCCATCGCCTACTGTTTTATAATCATGCAGTACCCAAACAACTTTTTTGTCTTTAGTTACTTCTATCAGCTGCGGGCCTTTACCCCCTTGTCCGCGCGATGCGAAAATGGTGTTGCCATTGGCCAAACGTGTGCAGCTTTGCGGTGCAGACCTGAATTGGTATTCGGCAGGCAGGTCGGTCTTGCAATCAAAGTTCCATACGGTTTCACCCTTGCTGTTAACTTCGAATGTGCGGTTTTCAGTCTCGTCGGTTATTAATGTATTACCGTTTTTAAGCCTTAAAGCGGCCCATGGTTTAGTTGATTTATAACTCCAGATCTCTTTAAAATCCTTATCATATTCTACCGTACGGCCCTGGTTAAGTAACGCAATAAGGTAAGTACCCTGTGCGGTATAACGAGCCCTTCTAACCTGCGGATGAATATCACCAACAGTTGCCGGCTGGTTTGAAGGAAGCACATGCTCTACTTCAACCTTCCCGGTTTTAATGTTAACAACAAATAGTTTTGGAGGCAATCCATTCACCACAAACATAACTTTGTCTAAACCAATAGGCTGGCAGGCATGCACTTCGGTATGCTCGGCACCTTTTGAGTTATTGCAATCGTAACGCCAAAGGATTTTCTTATCAGGTGTCATTAACGCGATATATTGCATCCGGGTAAATAAAATATTACCGTTGGATAACATCCAAACATCATCATATTCGGGCCCTTTACCGGTATTGTAGGTCCATATCACCTTACCATCCTTAACTAACGACATGCGGTTACAGTTCTCTCCTACATACAACATCGGGTGCTGCGCCAAACCGTTTCCAGGCAGGTTTGCCGGCGTTTCTTCGGTCGAGTTAATTAGTGATGCCAACTCTTCTTCGGGTGCCATAGAAGGTACGTTAGCCGCAGTAAACAGGTTAAGCACATCCATACACGGAGTCTCGCTTTTAGCGACCGCTTTGGTTTTGCCTTTCTTCTGCGCAAAAATTGAGCTTGAAGAAGCCACTACAATCAGGACGATAAGGAAACTTTTTTTCATGACGGTTCAATTGGTTATGTCGCGGAGAAATCGCTTACAAAAGCAATGATAAACATATTTACTTTGGTGCAAAAAGATAGGCGGATAATCCGGGGTGAAAAACTGGTTAAATAGCGAGTTAAAAACACTTAATACAGCTAAATTTAGAGCACTGCATCGATTGCGTATTTTTCTTAAATTTATTTAAAAGAAAATGCCCCCACATTTCTGCGGGGGCGTTAATTTATAAATGTCCAATGATCTATCTCACCGTAAACTCATAACTCCCCGAAGCTACCTTCAATCCTTTACCAATAACAACGGCCTTACCGTTTAACAACACCTTTTTGCCCGCCGGTAAAACAACTGTTGCGGTAGAATTAGCCGGAACGGTTACCGAATATTTAACGGCATCGCCATCACGTTTCCAGTTTGAAACTATTTTGCCGTAAGGGCTGGTATGCTCTGCTTCAAAATGATCTAAACCGGTAACAAAATTAGGTTCCAACCAAACATTTTTGAAGCCCGGGCTTGCAGGGTCTATCCTTATACCTGCTATACCTTTATAATACCAGGCATTTATCTCGCCAAACATAATGTGGTTTAATGAAAGATCACTTTTGGCAAATACATCCCAGTTCTCATACAGCGTGGTAGCGCCATTCTTGATCCACCAACCCCATGACGGAAAGGTTTCCTGCGAGGCGATGGAATAAGCTACATCAGCATACCCATTGTCGCTAAGCGCTCCTAAAATGGCTTTAGCGCCTAAGATCCCGACATCCAAGTGGTTGTTATCTTGTTTCACACGCTCGGCAAGATTGGCGGCTACTTTTGCTTTTAAATTTTCAGGCACTAACCCCCAATATAGCGGCATGCTTAATTCGGTCTGGTAACCTTTATCATACATACCGGTGGTGGTGTTTAAGTATTTCGTATTAAGCGCGTTTTTAATCTTTAGCGCTAATGCGGTATATCTCTTTTCATCATCTGCCCTACCAAATAATTTAGCCGCTTTAGCCAGGATAGTTACATCCGTAAAGTAATATATTGATGATACAAACTCAACCGGAGATTTTGATTTTACCGGCACCCAGTCGCCCAGGCCCCAGGTAGTAATGCCCGATGGGTATAACTCATCGATATGGTTTACGTAACGTTTAATGGCATCGTAGTTATCATTTAAAGTTTTGCTGTCGCCATAAAACTGGTAAAGGTTCCATGGGATGATAGCTATCGTACTTGTCCAGTCAGGCCCATTGCCCCACTCATAACCCCAACCATCGGATGGTATGATAGATGATAGCACACCATTTGGCTGTTGCTCGTCGCGGTGATCGGCCATCCATTTTTCATAAACGGTTACGCCGTCAAAGCCATATAAACCAGTCTCGCTGGCTATGTGCGCGTCGCCTGTCCAGCCATTTTTTTCGCGTTGCGGACAGTCCGTTGGATAACCGTATAAGTTAGACAGGTAAGAGTTATTACAGGCGAACCAGATCTTGTTTAAGGTTGTGTTTGACGAGTTGATCTTACCAACCGTAGCCACATCGCTATGCATAAAATAAGCGGTAAGGCTTTCCTTTTTTAAGCTGATGGGTTTATTACTGGTAACCTCTACATACTGAAAACCCTTATAATTAAATCGCGGCATAAAGGTTTCTTCGCCTTTACCGCTCAAAATAAACACGTCTGTCTGGAACGGGTCCGATTTGTCTGTTGGGCGATAATGCACGTCGATATTTGACATATCGCCATAGCCATTTTTACTCAATTTCTCGGTATGCTTTAGGCGGACAACCGTACCGGCCTCGCCACTGACGGTTATTTTGCTTACACCGGCAATTGTACGGCCTATGTTAAACATGTACGTAGTATCGTCAAGCTTTTTAAAGTCAGCTGTTGGGATAGTTTCGATAGCGCGGATAGGCACTATAGCTTGCGACACAATATTTGCAGATGGTGCAGGGCGGATAATTACTGTACGCCACGATCTTGTTTCTGTAAAGTTTGTGGTGTTCCATCCCGGTTGCTCCAGGCGGGCATCGTAATGTTCGGCGGTATAAATACTGTTAAATATTATCGGGCTTGATGATGATTTCCAACTACGATCAGATGTTATAGTTTCGGTGGTACCATCTGTATAAGTTACCCGCAGATCCAAACAAAAAGTTGGGCGGTTGCGCCATGGGGCTTTATGGAAATCCCAAACAGCTGTACTTTGCATATTGTACCAGCCATTACCTAACAATACCCCTACCGCGTTTTTACCTGCTTGTAATTGTTGAGTTACATCATAGGTAACATACAATGTTCTTCTGTCAAAACGCGTATACATTGGGTCAAGGCGATGATTGCCGATTTTCTCGCCGTTGATATAAAGTTCATACAAACCGGACACGGCTATATAAGCACGGGCAGATTTCACTTTCTTACCTAACGAAAACACATTCCTGAAATATGGGGCGGGCCTAACTTCGGGGCCGCGATTATCGCTTATAAAAGTTCCTTTCCAGTTGCTTTTGTCAATTAAGCCTGTTTCAAAACAGGCTATGGGCGATAGCGTTGCCTTTCCTGTTTCGTCCCAAACAGAAACACGCCAGTAGTATTTGGTGTAGGGCTGCAATACTTTACCTGCGTAAACTATACGGATATTGCCTGATAATACTTTAGCAGTTTTCCATATATGTGCAATGCCTTTTGTCAAAGCAATAGAGTCAGTACCAACTAATATTTGATACCCGGTTTGCTTAGCGCCATTGTTCCCGGCGTTCATCAACCATGAAAGGCGTGGATGAACGGCATCTATCCCTAAAGGATTAACCAAATATTCAGTTTTAAGATCATCTATTTTTTCGGCGGCATTGGCTTTGGTAAAGCTTGATATAGTAGCAGCTACTATAAGCACATAAGCGATGCTCTTATTCACAGAAAACTTAACTGGTAAAAGTGGGCTCATTTAGATTGGTTTGAACGACTAATATATAAAATAAGCACTTCATTCAAACAAAAAACGCCTTTGCGTTGATGCAAAGGCATTCAACTAATAGAAATATTACTGATTTATTTTGTTACCGGCTTACCTATCAGGTCCATAAACTGATCAAGTTTAGGGGTGATGATAATTTGCGTACGCCTGTTTTTCATTTTTCCCGAATCTGTTGCATTATCAGCAACCGGGTTATACTCGCCACGGCCACCGGCAGTTAAACGTTTAGGATCAACTGCATAGTTGTTTTGCAAAGCCTGCACAACCGATGATGCCCTTAAAGTACTCAGATCCCAGTTGTTACGGATGTTGGTTTGCTTGATAGGTACATTATCTGTATTACCTTCAATCAATACATCATAACCTGAATAATCGGTGATGATCTTAGCAATTTTGCTTAAAGTAGCACCTGCCTGATCAGATATTTCATAACTACCAGATTTGTATAACATATTGTCAGACAATGAAATATAAACCACACCTTTTAATACCTGTACATCAACATCCTTCATTTCGGCCTGGCTTAATGAGCGGGTAAGATTGTTGGTTAACACCATATTAAGCGAATCGCTTTTACCTTTAGCAGCTATCAGCTGTTTAATGTATTTATCTGACGCATTTATCTGGTCGGCCAGTTTGGAAATATTAACATTGCCCTGGTTGTTGCCCGCTAAACATTTGGTTAAGGCATCCTGCAAAGCAGCACGGTTGCTTTTTTCTGAAGCAATTTGCTCTTCTAAGCTTCTAACCCTTGTTTTTGAACCTTCCAGTTCGCGTTGGGTAAGGTCATAGCTTTGTTTTAGTTCTGTTTGTTTAGTTTGTAATGCAGTATAACTTGTCTGTAACTCGGCATATTTTTTATTGCTTACACAACCCTGCGTAACAGCAGCGGCAATCAGTATCAGCAATAATGGTAGTTTCGTTTTCATAATTTGTAATTGTTTATCAATTAATCATGATTCGTTCATAATCTTGTAGCTACAACAAACTTTTGGTATTAAAGTTTCAGGCATTTCCGTTTAAACAACAAACGTCCTTGCATTTCTGCAAAAGCTTCTGATACAAATTATCAATTATTTACTTACTGTTTTTTAGTATAAAGTTCATTAAACAACAGTTTAAACGTGCCGTGCGATTGCCCCCTGAAAGTTATCTCGGGCCCGAACGAATACAGCATCCCTGCTCCTACCTGTGCCGAAAACGCAGCTACGCCATCCTTCAAATATTTCTGTCCCCAGGCCCAACCACTACGTATCGGTTTATCGGTTGCAAACCACATTAAAGGTTTTACACCTTTGGCCGCTGCATCGGCATTTAATTTAAATACGGGACTGTTGTATAAAAATCAGTTGTTTTTAGTTAGGCATCTCAGCTGCCGATGGCGGCGGTGAATCCTTACCCCACATTCTATTTGCAACAGGGCCCATTACCAGTTCAAGTACACCACCGTTAGCAATATCGGTATGATTGAACCATGGCTTGTTCCAAACCTTGCCATTTAGCTTAGCTGACTGGATATACTTATTAGTGAACGATGCATTCTGCGCTTTTACCTCGAAGAACTTACCGTTACCTACATTCATCTTCACAGACGGGAAGCATGGGCTGCCAATATTATAAGTTGGCGATCCCGGAGTAACCGGGTAAAAACCTAACTGACTAAATACAACAAACGCTGTCATACCGCCACCGTCTTCGTCGCCGGGTACACCCATTAAATCGTTACGGTACCATTGGTCTAATAGCGAGCGGATGCGTTTTTGTGTACGCCATGGCGCACCTGCATAGTTATATAAATACGGGATATGGAAGCTTGGCTCGTTAGCCATAGAGAACATCCCTACGTTGCCGGTATGATCCGGCAGGATAGCATAAAAATCCCAACGCGAACCCGGTATAGGCTCATTAAACATATTTTCTAATGCGGCTACAAATTTTTCGTTGCCGCCAACAAGGTTCACTAAGTCGCCGATGTTATGCTGTACATCCCAACGGTAAACGTAGCCGTTGTTCTCATCATAATAATCGCGTGCGCCGGGGCCGCCTGATGTACGGTAATCTAACGGCTCAATAAAATTACCATCCCTATCCTTTGGATGGAAGAAACCCGTTGCAGGGTTAAATACATTACGATAGTTGTATGATGCTTTCAGGTAATGGTTAGCATCATCAGTTTTACCTAAATCTTTAGCAATTTGTGATAAGCACCATTCGTCATAAGATGTACCTAAAGTAACTGCTATTGGCTGGCGTTTCTCGCCACGGCTTACGTTAGCCACTGTTTCTTTTTCTCCGATCTTTAACGCAGGGAAATAACCTTTTTGCTTATAGAA
>JACMRC010000551.1 GCA_014376655.1 Mucilaginibacter sp.
CACAGCAAAATTCAGCACTTTTTTACATTTTTAAGGCACGCTCATTATCGCTAAAATGTCAACATCCCATCAGTTAAAAAATTTAATTTAAAATGTGGTGACAAAGTAGCGCCACCATTTGATTGGATAATATTGTTGTTATTTGTGATGATATGGTAAATTAGATTTTGATGAAATAACGCGAATGAAATTCAAATACACAATCACCAAACGTGCCAATTCTGACTTGATACTATTAAAAAATCAGATTGTTAATACTCTGCAAAGGTATGATTACAATATTGGGTTCATTTCTAATGAAAAAATTAGATTTAATTCCAGTGGATGGGGAATTGGCTTAAGGTCACAATACGCTAATAAGATAACTGAAGGAATTTTTACTATTTCAACTTTAGATAACAAGGATGGTCACCTTATTGAAATGAATTATTTTGTATCGTACACTATGGAAATAATATTTCTGATAATACTACTTGTGGCTGGTTTTATAGGAACGTACATATTATCATTTGATACAGGATTTTACAAATATCAAGCATTTTTCTTTATAGCGATGTTCGCTATTTTCTGGACAATTTCTTTGTTTATGACTAAAAACGGTGCAGAAAATCTAGTTAATGAAATATTAGATAAAGCATCGAAAGACGAGAAATAAAACCTAAATGGTATATAGTTAAATACACTCGCGCTCCCCGCCCTTGTTGGTGTTATCACCAACAAGTACCGATATTTTGTAAATTAGCACTATGGCCGATATTAATTTTGATTATCATGCGCAGTTTTTCACCGTAACAATATTAGAATGGAAACACCTCCTAAAGCCCGACGCATTTAAAGACATTATCATTAATAGCTTGTTGTTTTTAAAAAACGAGAAAAGCGTTGTAGTATACGGTTTTGTAATAATGCCAAATCATATTCATTTAATTTGGCAAATACAGGATGGTTTTATAAAAGAAAAAATACAGTTACGGTTTTTGAAATTTACCGGTCAGCAATTAAAGTTCGAATTAACAAAAGCAAATCCTGGGCAGTTGAAACATTACCAGGTAAATGCCAAAGACAGGGAATATCAAATTTGGGAACGAAACTCGTTAAGTATCGATTTGTGGACACAGGCTGTATTTGTACAAAAATTGGACTATATACATAACAACCCGATACAGGAAAAGTGGAAATTATCTATGTACCCCGAGGAGTATAAATATTCATCGGCTAAATTTTATGAAACAGGGATAGATGATTTCGGTATATTAACACATTATGCTGACTAACGCTTGTTGGTGATAATACCAACAAGGGCGCGGAAATTTAAACATGTATCAATTATATCATCGGTTAACTTTCATTTGGCGCGAGACTACATTCCGGATGCTTTTTAACACAATAGTCTAAAGACTATTTGCATAGTCGTCCGAAGTTAAAAACTTCGGACAGCGTAATTTTATTCATTTGTTATTGGATCACCTTCTCCCCGCCTCGCCGGATCATAAATAGCTACCGCCACGCGCGAATCGGCGCAGCCATAATATAAATACCATTTATGCTTTAGCCAGGCCATGCCTTCAATAAATACCGTTCCGTTTACATATTGACCGTTTTTTTCGAAGGGTTGCATAGGGCGCAAAAAAGGCACATCAAGCCTTGCTATCAGTTTTGTAGGATCGGCCTTATCAAACAGCATTTGCCCGGCGCAGTACGAGTTGCCGTTAAAACGTATGTCGCCGCCATTGCCGGGGTGGTTCTTGCCATTATACAACAGCACCACGCCTTTGTCCGTCAAAATAGCCGGCGGACCACATTCCGTCAAATCGCTATCAAAATACCCTTTGCGCGGCGAGGCCAGTATCAGCAGGTCGCCTTTATCATCAATAAGCGGTGCCCAATCTACCAGGTTGGTTGATGTAGCGCCATAAACATGCTGCTCGCCCCAGTACAAAAAGTATTTGCCGTTTACTTTGGCAATAACCTGTTTATCGTGCTTAGTTTCTGTAAGTATTGATGCCGATTTACTGGCGATATTAAAGAACTTACCATTATATGCATCCTGGAACATTGGCCCGTGTTTTTCCCAATGGATCAAATCCTTTGAGGTTGCTGCACCCAGGCGCGGCACTTTGCGGTTCCATTGGGTGTAGAAAACAACATAGGTGCCGTCATCGGTAACTGCAACGCGCGGGTCCTCGCAGCCGCCCGGCCATTCAAACTCTTTCTGGCTGTCATCGCCGGGATAAAAAACAGGCTCGGTTTTGCGGGTAAAGTGCAGGCCGTCTTTACTGATGGCATAACCCAGGCGCGACGTACGCATACCTATATTTATCCCACTCTTATCCTCGCTACGGTATAGCACCACTATTTTACCACCAATTACCGCTGCCGCGGGATTAAAAGTATCGTTGCTTTCCCAATGGATGGAAGTGTTGCTCATTGGGTCCGTAAAAGTAGCATCGGCATCCGGCGCAATGATGGGGTTTTTCCCCGCCGGCCTTACAAAGCCACCTAATGCCCAGGCTGGTAAAATATTTTTTTGCTGCGCGATGGTAACTTGTGCCCCAAACAGGCATAATATTAGGGTAGCGAAATAGTAAAGTTTATTCATGAGTTGTGTCAGTTTTTTTGAGAGCGCTGCCCGAAAAATAGATTGCTAATAGTAGTATCAATAAACCCACAGCATCCAAACCTAAAGTAAATAAACCGGGCGATTTATAATTATTAAAATACACAGTGTCAGCATAAAGCTTGCCGTAGCTGATGGGTTCTACCTTATCGCGAAAGATAGTCCTGGCAAAATCTTTATCTACCGAAACAATGCTTACCTCGCCATGATCCACGAACTGGTTAAAGTAGCTTACCGTAATTTTATATGGCGGTGCGCCCGAGTTTTCCTTGTTTATTTTTAGCACCCTCCCCTCGGCATCTACTTTAGTAAAGTAAAACAACACATCCGTAAAAGCAGAATAGCCAACAAACACAAACAGCAACGCCGAGAAGATCAACACATAAACATTCTCGAACAGGCTTTTACCTTTGGGGTTCATGGGGTTAAATTTACCTATTTAGATGCAAAAAAAAGTTGTCATTCTTCGCTATAGCGAAGAATCTATGAACTACGCAATCGCCGCTCGGTAGATTCTTCGCTATCGCTCAGAATGACAAAGAAGTTGTTAAAACCGTTACAAAAGCGGCGATAACAACCTACACAACTTCTCGGGCAACTGCTTAAATAAGGTGCGTTTTGCCCACGTTTTGGCATTTATTTGTTTAGCGTCTTTAATATCATTAGCAAAAGCCCTGCACAATTGCGCTGCAATTTTATTGTCGTAAACCATGCAATTCACTTCAAAGTTTAGCTCGAAACTGCGGTGATCCATATTGGCAGTGCCAATTATGGCCAGTTGCCCGTCGGACACCAACGTTTTGGAATGAACAAATCCCTTTTGGTATAAATAGATCTCTATACCCGCTTCCATCAGCGCACCGTAATATGACCGCGCGGCTGCATTAACCAACCGCGAATCCGACTTATCGGGCACCAGCAATTTAACTTTAACACCGCCAAGGGCCGCCACGCATAATGCATCCAAAATAGGCTCGCCGGGGATAAAATAGGGCGATGTGATCAATAGCTCTTCCTTTGCCAACCCAATAGTTTCCAACAGCGAATACATAATGGTGGGATGGTCAGAGTCTGGCCCGCTGGCAGCCATCTGCACAATAGCATCGCCGCCGGCTTTTTCCGAGTTGAAATAACCGGGATCAATAGGTAGATTCTGTTCGGCACAAAAATTCCAGTCGCAAATAAAAAGGTATTGCAGGTAATAAATACCGGGCCCCGTTATCATGATATGCGTATCACGCCAATAAAGCTGTTTGGGGTTATTGTTGATATACCTGTCGCTAACGTTTATACCACCAACAAACGCGGTATGCCCGTCAATTACAATAATTTTGCGGTGATTGCGGTAATTGGTCCGGTTTGATAACGCGATGAACCAGATCTTATAAAAAGGATAAGCCTCTACCCCCGCATCTATCAGCTCGCGCACAAATTCTTTACGGATGGATCGGCTGCCGAAGTCGTCATAAATAAACCGCACCTTAACACCTTCGGCTGCTTTTTGAATAAGGATATCCTTGATCTGATCAGCTATGTCACCATCCTCAAAAATATAATACTCTAAATGGATATGGTGTGTGGCGGCCCGCAAAGCTTTTAACACCTCGGGAAATTTTTCTTCGCCGTTAAGCAATAGTTTAACGCGGTTGTTGCCGGTAAGCGGGCTATTATCATTAAGCAATAACATGGCTAATTTTCTATGACTTTGAACCTCCTTCTCGCCACTGTCTAACGCCTTTTCCGATTCATTGACAATTTTCTGCCTTATCTCGGCCCGCAATCTATTGTCTCGTACTATCTTTTTGCTGTACAACTTGTTTTTGCGATAATTGGCTCCAACAGCAAAATAAGTAATGATGCCTATCCCTGGCAGTAAAATAACCACCAGCAAATAAGCAAATGTTTTACTCGTCGACTGGATATCATAAAGCACCTTGCCGCAAACAAACAGTACCAGTAAAATATAAAGGATGCTAATAATATACCAGTGCATTTAGGCAGGATTTGGGTGACGCAATTTGTGATATTACAAAGCGAAAGACTTTTTTTTTCAATAGTTATAACACGAAAGTTAAGATAGTGTTTCCCGGCCTTATTAGGCTTGCGATAACTCACTTATTGGCTTGCGCCATTACATTACCCGGGATTTAACCTGGTCGCCCTGCTCCCAAACAAAAAGGTTTTGGGCATTGGGTAAACGGATAGATCTTATAAAATTCCCTTCGCCTATTATAGTTGATCTTTTATCGGGGATGGAAACCATCCTTAACGTATCATTATTTTGGTAGACAATGGCCGCTTGTGCTGCATTTCCGGTCAGGCTACAGGTTTTTCCTTTACCGATATACACTTCGGGATCAGTACCCTGCGCGAAATAAATCTCGCCTTTGCGCTGCCACGTGGTTTGAATTTGGTTTGAGGCATTGAGCCTGATGCCCCCACCATCCATAGGGCAACCGTTTAGTTTCCAGGTATCCAATCCCATTTTTTGCGCGGCAGAAAAGGATTGCCCCGCATTGGCCGAACGCACCACATACAAATCCCGCGACCCATTCAACCAGTTCCTGAACATAATAGCTACCGAATTCCCAGCTACCGCGATATTGGGTTTACAGCATTCGCAAACATGCGCATCCGGCGATTTATATACCAAACGGTTCGCTGCCCATTTGGTTGATTTGCCGGAAAGCGAAGAGAACCAAACCTGGTTCTTTCCGCCCAGCCTTGTATCCAGCCATACCGCGTAAAAGTTATCTTTATTATCTGCAGTTATTGACATTAAGCCTTCGGGAGCTGATCCTTTAAGGTCATTGATAACGCCCATTTCGCGCCAGCCCTTAGAGCCATTAACAAGTTTGAACCAGTGAATACTACCTGCTTTGTCCATCGCTGTTATCACCGAATAGCTTGCCGAGCTGCTTAACTGTGGTCCACGGCTCATTCCCAAATGCATATCGGGTACTTGTGCTACTAAAACAGGTTTTGAAAACGTTTGACCGTTATCTGCGGATGTCGCGCAAAATATTTTATCGGCCGAGCCATAAACTACCCGTACGATGCCGCTATTATCTACGCTTACTTGGGGTTGTTTACCCTGCCCTATGGTGTTTATTCCGGGCAATGTCGCGTATAATGGACCAGCCAAAGCCAGCACCATTAACATCAAAACTGAGAGCTTTTTCATATCTACAAAAATTTTATCCTTTTAATATTTTACTGTTAATACTTTTACCGGCCCTAATAAACCTGATGACACCACACCCTTGCCAATATTAGGCATTACAATTGCCGTTACTTTGCGTTGCTCAACGGGTAGTTTGCTATCGCCTATCAGGCGGTTAACCCAGGTATTTACCACCTTAACCTCGATGGTATTTGCGCCGGATTTTAATGCCTTTGTAATATCCAGTTGGTAAGGCGGTGTCCATGCGCCACCTACATCAACGCCGTTAATTTTAACTTTTGCAATTGCACGCGCCAAACCAAGGTCCAATATATAATTGGTTCCTTTTACTAACGCAGGCATATTAAAGCTATTATGGTAAAAGGCTGTGCCCGAATAATATTTAATACTATCGTTACTGCTTTTGGACCAATCCGTCAGCGTTTCAAATACAACCGGCTTGGCGGGGCCACGCATTTTGCTGTCGAAGTTCACCGTCCATGGCTTATTTAGGACGATGGTTGCCGTAGGTTGCGGATAGTTGGAACGGCTGGTATCTTTCTTAATTCCCGCCTTTCTGAAAACAATAAACGCGCTCTCGTAAGGCACTAATTTTAATGGGACAGTAGTTGTGCCGTTAGACTGGTAATAAGCCGGCAAATCGCGACGTTCGCCGGTTACGGCATCCCATAGTTCGGGTTGTTTACCTGTCACCCTAAATACCGGCGAGATATTAACAGTTTTTGTTTTTTGATTGGATAAGAAATAGATCTCACCATCATTAACCGCGCGGTGGATAAACAGGATAGAATCGCTTTGCATTACTTTAGCATCGGGCACAACTTTAATTAGGTTTAATGCCGTTTGCATATCCATGCCAGATAGCACCATGCCTTTACCGTAATGATTAACCTTGACGGTCGTTCCATCAATTTTGCCCCAAAGTTCGTCGGCTATTGATTGTACTTGTTTATCAGCCTGCGGAAAGCCCTGCAAGCTTGGCGAGCGGCTTGGTTTAGGGCCTAAAATTACGGCACCCTGCGCTACCAGCTCTTTTAGTTTCACCAATAATTCCGGGCGAATGGTTTCCAGTTTTGGTAATACCAATATGCTATAGTTTATTCCGTTAGGTAAAGTAAGCTTACCATTTTTAACGATTAGGCGGGTTTTAATAACCTCGCCGTTGATGTAGTCGTAAGAGTAGCCTTGTGGCAATGCGGGATCAACAACACCCGTCATTTTCGGGGCATCCTCGCCAATAAAGTACGCTACATCGGCTACATAAATACCCTGTTGCAGCATCATATTGCAGCGCTTGGAGTATTTTAAAAATACGTCCATATCATAGAACCACGTGTTATGGCGGTTAAACTCAACACCGAACCAGGTGTTTATGCCCGGCGCGTTATCATCTTTAGGTTGCTCGATATATACGTGCAGCAGCGTGTTGTTTATCCCCTCGGTAAAGAAACGATCTCCACGCTTTTTAAAGTTGGCAGGATAGCGCGAGAACGCGTCGCCGGCAGCGGTGAAAGATTCGGCAGATACCTTTGTCTTGCCATAAATATGTGCTGATGACGAAGCGGCTTTATTCTCGATATCACCCAGATCGCCCTCACTCCAAAACTCGCCACCAATCTCGTCCGACTGACCGCCGTACTGCAAAAACTCGCCGGGATAGCCCCAGTGTCCGTAATTTTCCAACCAGGTAGTCAGGCCATGTTTGTGTGCTATTTCGCGCAATCCGCCAACGTATTTATAAGAAACATCATCAGCAATTAAACGGCGCAGATCCCATAAAAACCTGTCCGACTGATCGGCACTGCCAACCACCTTGCCACGCATTACCGGCATATACGGTATTGGGTCGTAATGATAAGTGGCTTTAAATTCGTTTATCAGTTCGTCGGTCCAGTTTTGGCTGCCGGTTTCGTAGCTGTCCTCAACGGTAACTTTCCAGGTCTTGCGGTCCTCGGCAGGGATACGTTTCATTATCTCGCCCATAAAAGCGTTAAAGTGCGACGCGATGTGCGCGGTGCTCATTTTATCGGTTTCTAAGCCAGTTCCCTCCGGCGTAGCAGGCGAGTTTTTTACATTCGTTGGTGTCATACCGGTACGCTCAATGATCCAGTTACCGGCAGGAACATTCCAGTTCAGCGTGCCATCGGCAGCCATATATTTGCTGATGTCGATCACCTTGTTAGGATCAACCACATATTTATCATTATCAATTACCGGTTGCGGTGCCCATTGGTAAGCGTCCCAGAACGGATGTGGGGTTGGCCACATTTTAGCTTCTGTTTTCTCGATATAATTTTCAACTATTGGCGTAGCTGATAACTTGATCTCGGCAATGTTACAGTTGTTGGATACACGGCTAAAAACTATCCTGAAATCTGTTGCCGTAGTAGCCGGGATAGCAACCGCCGCAGGTGCATAAGGTAAGAAACCAACGTTCAACGCCGCGTTGCCACGATCAACTGTAAAATGTTTTAAGGTATTAAACACGCCACTAACTTTAACCTGTATATCGCCCTCTAATGTAAAGGCGTTATGGCTCGGCGTTATCAATATGCTGCGGGTTGTAAAAGCTTTATCGGTGTGGATGTCCAAAGCAAACGGCTGCCCGCGCGGAATTTTAACGCTGGTGGCTTCATCATTATCAATTAAGTTATTTAACGACTGAACAACCGGAATAGATGATAATATTGGTTTAAGATCGTTAATACTGGCAGCATAATCTGCCGCCACAGGGTAAGCAATAACCTTTACGTCCTGGAACACCGGGTTTGGCAATGGCAGCATTTTATTAAAAACCATTGGCCCGGTAACCGAAGTTTGCGATGAAGTTAAATAGCGCATAGCCTGCCCCGGCTTAACCCACGGCCCGCCCGACTGGCTCCAGCCCGGGCTGTTAAATAAACCTATCTCTATATTTAAACGCGTCGCTGTTTTAAGTGCCGTATGTACGATATCCCACCACTCGGGCGTAAATATTTTTACCTTGCCAAAAGGCATATCTTCAATACCAATATTGCCTATAAACGCGCGGTTGATGCCCACCCGTTTCATAGCTTCCAGATCTTTTATTACGCCCTCTTTCGAGATATTGTCAGAGATCCAATACCAATAAACACTGGTTTGGATACCGTCGGGAACGGTTAGGAAACCTGTCTCTATCGATTTAAAATTGGTGTATTTTGCATTTGTTACAGGTTTAATCTGCGCGTCGCTATTAGTAATTACCAATCCGGACAGTAGCAAAACAAAAAGGCATTTTAGAGGCCTGTTTAAGCTCATGGGATAAAAATTTAATAAGATATTTAATTGGTTTATACTAATCAACAATTATGGTGAATTGCTGATTATCAAACATAATACTTTGTTGACCAAACATAATACTTTGTTAACGATGATCCGTCCTGTACTGTCTTAAAATCTTTCCATAGCATTATAGCGATGGGTTTGAAACCCATCGCTACGGGTGTTACGGTTATGATGATTTAGAAATTCGTTTGATGGTTTTCATTTCATCAACGAAAGATGTATCGCGACGATGTTTCTCCTGGTTATAAATATAATTCCGTACGGTTTTTAATTGGGATGGGCTTACACTAAAGGCGGCGAAACCATCCTGCCAGGTAACATATTTTTCGGGGATGTCTTTAAAATGCTCCCAAGAGTTTCCCTTTATAGTTTTTACAATGTCGGCTACAGATTGATCGGTACGTAACCTGACTAATAAATGCACATGATCTTCAACGCCGTTAATACAATCTAAATAGATCTCGTGATCGTTGGCAATATCATTTATTACTTTAAAGATCTCGCGCTTCAATTCCGGCACCAAAATATGCTCCCTGTTTTTGGTGGACTAAACAAGATGTACCCATAACGAGGAATAGCTTTGAGGCATAGGTTTTTAATTAGCAATGGGTAAAATAGCGATGGGTTTGAAACCCATCGCTTATGTTTTTTATTTTGATTACGTTGAACTTCCCAACGCGCCAGGCAATTCTTTAGCGACGGGTTTCATACCCATCGCTAAAGAACTGGGGTGAGGTCTTATTTCTCCGCCGTCAACTTCTTTATCAAATCAGTCTCCTCAGTTTTATAGATCGATCCATCCTTGCGGAAAATATCATGGAACCATAATGCCGGTTCGGCGCCGCTTGGCATTGGGGTGTCCCAGGCATAAATGGTATTTGTTTTACCCGCAACAAAGCCCCAGTTAATAGCGCCAACATTTTCTTTTTTCAGCATCGGCATAATAGTACCAAAGGTGCTTTTACGGGGGCGGGCCATATACTCTGTACAGATCAACGGTTTGCCATGTGTTTTCAACAGGCGTACCTCCATGATATGCTCAGGCTCTTCGCCGTAGTTATGATAAGTAATAACATCCGAGTTTAAAACTTGTACGGCATTTAATTTCTCGAACGACAGGTCCCATACACCGGCAGATACCGGTTGATCCGGCCTTACATCATGTGCCCATTTAAATACGTTTAACAATAATGGCATTGATGCATCGCGTTTGCCGCTGTTACCCGGTTCGTTAAATAAATCCCATAATAAAATGCGTTTATCATGCGCGAAAGTGGTTAGCACATCTTTTACATAATGCGCTAACAGCGCCATTTCTTTGGGATCTTTTAAAGCAGGCACGCCAGGATCCTGCACCCAGCCCGAGTTATGAATCCCCGGTTTTGGCGATGGTTGTTTACCCGGTTTAGGGTCGTTGTTCCAGCAATCATCAAAAAACACAAACATGGTTTGGATATGGTGCGTATCGGCAATAGCCAAATATTGCGCTACGCGCGATTTAAAACCTTTTGGGTCGGCGGTGTAAGCAACACTATGTAAAAATACACGCATGGCGTTAAAGCCAATTCCTTCGGCAAATCCCAACTCGCGGTCGATAGTTTTAGGATCAAAAGTATCGGCTTGCCACATTTCCAGCTGGTTAATGGCACTGCTTGGTATAAAGTTAGCGCCGGCTATCCAGCGGTGCTGGCTGTACCATTGGTTAGCTTTATCTGCCGACCAGGTCTTTGCTTGCGACGCTGTCTTTTTTTGCGCGTTAACGGTTAAAGCGCCTACCATACAGGCACCTGCTAATATTAAATTGGCTATTTTTTTCATAATGTAATAATTGGTATGGGTGCGGCGCAGATGCCGCAACTAAAAATTTGTTAATAATACACACTTTTATCGGCATATTAAACCAATTAAGACAGTACAGGACGGCAAATAAATTAGCTTACCTTATGTTTGGTAAACCAACTATATACTTAGCACTACGGCTATACTTATGATCCTGAAAAAAAACTATACCAGCAAACTGGTGGCCTGCCTGTTTTGCCTGACTACATTATCGGCAACAGCACAAAGCGTTAAGGTTGCGCAGCCTGCACCCAAGATCGTTAACATTGTAAATTTCATTCGCTTGTTAGAGCCACGCGATGCAAAGATCACCCAAGACGTTTTATACCAAACTGTAGTTAAACAGGTAGAGATCATGAAGAAATATAAACTGGGCGGTACGTTCCTGCTACAGTATGATGCCTTGATGGATAAACGTTACCAGGACCTGCTGTCAACTCTGCCAAAAGGAAGTTTTGAAATTGGTGCCTGGTGGGAGATCCCGCAGCCGCTGGTAGA
>JACMRC010000552.1 GCA_014376655.1 Mucilaginibacter sp.
ATTTATCCTTTTTATCAACCCGGGCCCTTCATAAATAAACCCGGTATACAACTGAACCAATGATGCGCCTGCATCCAATTTCTCTAAAGCATCTTCTGCCGAATGGATGCCACCGACACCGATTATAGGGAATGACCTGTTAGACTTATCAGCCAAATAACGTATCACCTCGGTTGATCTTTTAGTTAAAGGTACGCCACTTAACCCACCGGCTTCTTCTTTTAGTTTTGGGTTTGATAGGGATGATTTATCAATAGTTGTATTTGTAGCTATTACGCCGGCAATTTTGGTTTGCTGTACTATTTCAACAATATCGTCCAGTTGCTCATTAGTAAGGTCAGGAGCGATCTTTAACAGAATAGGCTTAGATATATCGTTTTTATTGTTGCGTTGCTGTAGTGTGTTTAATAAATGCATTAGCGGCTCTTTCTCCTGTAGTTCACGGAGCCCCGGGGTGTTGGGCGAGCTTACATTTACTACAAAATAATCTACTACATCAAAAAGGCGGTCGAAACATTTAATATAATCGCTTGTGGCATCTTCATTAGGTGTGTTTTTATTTTTACCTATGTTGCCGCCGATCAGTAATCCTTTTTGGGCCGACGGTTGATTTTTGCGATAATCGGCAATCCGCTCGGCTACTACATCAACCCCTAAATTATTAAAACCCATGCGGTTGATAAGTGCTTTATCTTCCGGAGCGCGAAACATGCGTGGTTTTGGGTTGCCGGGTTGGGGTAATGGTGTTACCGTACCCACCTCTATAAAACCAAAGCCCATATTAGCCAACTCACTTATAACCTCGCCGTTTTTATCAAAACCTGCGGCCAGGCCAACAGGGTTAATAAATTTTAGGCCGAATACTTCCTTTTCAAGCCGTTGGTCCTTTAAATCCCAAACGGCACGACTTATCGCGGCCCCGCCGGGGAAACGGTTAAAGCGTTTTAAATTGCGGGTTACAAAATAGTGAACGTTTTCCGGGTCGAACTTAAATAGTAAGGGCTTTATTAACGAGTACATAGCAGCAAAGTTACTTGTTTAATATTTTGATTTGTAAAAGAATATTGTACTTTAGTTCGTCGTAAATAAACCAACGCAACTGCACCCGTTGCACCTCAAAAAACTTAATACCAACTATGGAAGATCAATCTACAAATAACCGTCGCCGTTTTATCAGGAATGCTTCAATAGGCACTTTAGCGGCTATAAGCATCCCCGAAATTGTTTCGGCTGCATTAGCTGCTGCGCCTATCGCTAAAAGAGTAAATATTGAAAAAGATGATATTATTCTTTTCCAGGGCGACTCTATTACCGACTCGGGCCGCGGCAACCGCAATGCTATTGTAGCCAACAATACCGGCGCTTTGGGCAATGGTTATGCATTTATGGCTGCCAGCCAATTGCTATTAAAAAATCCGGATAAGAACCTGCAGATCTATAACAAAGGTGTTAGCGGTAACAAAGTGTACCAAATGGCCGAGCGTTGGGATGCCGATACACTTGCCATCAAACCAACCATATTAAGTATCCATATAGGTGTAAACGATTATTGGCACACGCTGAACGCAAACAATCCCTATAAAGGAACTATAGAAACTTATATTGCAGACTTAAAAAAGCTGCTTGATCGCACCAAAGAAGCATTGCCAAACGTAAAATTGGTTATCTGCGAGCCGTTTGGTGTGTTGGATGTAAAATCGGTAACCAAAGACTGGTACCCGACATTTGACCTGTTTAAAAAAGCGGCGCGCGATATAGCCGCAGAATACAACGCCCCATTTGTGCCATACCAGGCCGCGTTTGATAAAGCCATCACCATGGCCCCGCCAACCTACTGGACAGGAGATGGCGTACACCCATCAATAGCGGGAGCAGCCTTAATGGCTGAAACTTGGCTGAAGGCAGTGAAGGGATAATAGAAGCTAAAAGCAGAAGGCAAAAAGCTATTGTCTTCTGCTTGTTATATTATTTGCTTTTAGCTTTCAGCCTTCGGCTTTTAGCTTTAAAAAGCGTACCTTTGCGCCCAAATGATTGCAATAAATAACCTTACGTTCGAGATTGGTGCGCGGGCATTATACGATGAAGCCAACTGGCATATTAAACCGGGTGAAAAAATAGGCCTTATTGGCGCTAACGGAACCGGAAAAACTACCCTTTTAAAAATTATTGTAGGCGACTATAAACCTACATCGGGCACCATATCAATGGCTAAGGACCTTACCATGGGTTACCTTAACCAGGATCTGTTGTCCTACTCGTCCGACAAAAACATTGTACATGTGGCTATGGAGGCTTTTGAGCGCCAAAACCAATTGCATGACGAGATAGAGGTTTTGTTAAAAAAACTGGAAACAGATTATAGCGAAGACTTACTACATAAATTAAGCGACAAGCAACATGAGTTTGAAGCGCTTGACGGTTATAATATCGAATATAAAGCACACGAAATTTTAGCGGGCCTTGGTTTTACCGAGGCCGATTGCCAGCGCAAGCTAAGCACCTTCTCGGGTGGGTGGCGTATGCGGGTAATGTTAGCTAAGATCCTTTTACAAGCACCTGATATCCTACTATTAGATGAGCCTACTAACCACTTAGACTTACCGTCTATCCAATGGCTGGAAGATTATTTGAAAGCATTTAATGGCGCGATTATCATTGTATCGCACGATAGGTGGTTTTTGGATAAAGTAATTAACCGTACAGTTGAATCACGCAAAGGAAAGTTGAATGTCTACGCGGGTAACTATACTTTCTATTTAGAAGAGAAAGCTTTACGCGCCGAAATTCAGCGTGGTGAGTTTAAGAACCAACAATCAAAAATAAAACAAGAAGAGCGTTTAATTGAGCGTTTCCGTGCCAAGGCATCAAAAGCAAAAATGGCGCAATCGCGTATTAAAATGCTTGATAAATTAGAGCGTGTTGATGATGTGGATGATGATAACCCTGAGGTTAATTTTAGCTTCAAATTCAGCAAGCAATCCGGCCGACACGTAAGTACATTGGAGCATATCACCAAAAAATATCCTGCTATCGATATTTTGGATGATGCCGAAGCTATTATAGAAAAAGGCGATAAAATTGCGTTAATAGGTGCCAATGGTAAAGGTAAATCAACCTTACTGCGTATTGTAGCAGGTGCTGATAAGGAATTTGAAGGCACAGCCATAACCGGCCACAACGTTACCCAAACTTTCTTTGCACAGCACCAGTTAGAGAGCTTGCATTTAGAGCATCAGATACTACAGGAACTGCAATCGTTCGCCCCAAAACATACCGATACGGAGCTACGCTCAATTTTAGGATCGTTTTTATTTACCGGTGACGATGTGTTTAAAAAGATCAAAGTATTGTCGGGTGGCGAGAAATCGCGCGTGGCTTTAGCAAAAGCACTAACTGCCGATGCTAACTTCCTGGTACTGGATGAGCCTACCAATCACCTTGACATGGCTTCGGTAAATATCCTGATCCAGGCGCTGCAACAGTACGAAGGCACAGTGATAGTAGTATCGCACGATAGGTACTTCCTTGATAATGTGGCCAACAAGATCTGGTTCATCGAAAATCAAAAGATCAAACAATACCCGGGCACTTATGCCGAGTATGATGAGTGGAACGCTAAACGTAAGTTAGATCCAAAAGTAGAAGC
>JACMRC010000553.1 GCA_014376655.1 Mucilaginibacter sp.
TAAGTTTTGGGTCGATATCGTTACTTGTGGGTAACCTGTTTTTGAATAGCCTTAACACGGGTTTAAGTACAGGCAAACGCCTGCCATCTATTACATCATTCAGCGAAAACCTACATTATGCCGGCACTGTGTTTTGCGATTGGGCCAGCTTTCATGAAAGTGCCGATAATTATGCTACTGCATTTGCAGCATTGATACTAATAGTGCTAATAGCCATTTTGGGCTGGAAAGCACTTACCGGCCGTATTAACAGTTACGAAAACATTGTAATAGCCTTCACATTGGTTTATGGTTTATTCATTATCCTGCTGGCTACATTCTCGCGGTTCGAGCGGTTAAATAGCAGGTTGCTGTCGCCTATGTTTATACCATTATTAATATCATGTACCAGTTGGGTGCCAGATGTTTTGGTGGTGATGAAAAAGAAGGCTAAATATATTTTAGCAGGGGTTGCCATATTGCTTATGCTGGCTTTTGATTACTCTACTTTGCAAGTTGATCTTGACCGTTATGATGACGAACTGGACTACGGCGTACCCGGCTACTCGGACGATAGCTGGAATACCTCTCCTTTTGTGGAGTTCTTGCGATCACATAAAAATATTTTCAAGCCAGGTGTGCCTGTTGTATCTAATGCTGACGAGGCTGTCTATTTCTTTACAGGGATGTCATCATCGCTGGTACCGCACTGTTATTTTAAAAAGGATGTAGACAAGTTTTATGAAAGAAAGCATTACTACTACATCTGGTTTAAAACTTTAGACAATGTCGAACTGATTAATATCCATGATATTGAAAAGGAGCATAAATTAAAGCATCTGTATGATTTGAAGGATGGAGCGGTATTTGAATACAATGGCGTGGAGATCAAATAAAAAAAGACTACTATTTTACTATTTATTTTGATTTTTTAAATTACTGCCTATCTTTGCAGCGCTTATCTATAGTACGCTATATAAAAATGGGACTAAATAACATACATCAATTGCATCTGCACCATCACCACTTTGTGGTGATTAGATAATGTATGTTTCTACGCGAAATAACAACCCCCGTTTATAATTTTTATATTAGTACCCTTAATTACACTCAGTGAAAACACTTAAAATAGCGATCCAGAAATCGGGTCGGCTCAACGAAAAATCTGTTGAATTACTAAAAAATTGCGGCTTAAATTTTGAAAATTATAAGAGCTCGCTTATCTCTCCTGTCTCTAATTTCCCTTTGGAAATTTTATTTCTGCGTGATGATGATATCCCTGAATATGTGCAAGACGGCATTGCCGATCTGGGCATAGTTGGCGAAAACGTAATTGAAGAAACCGAAGTATCTGTAAGCTACTTACAGCGTTTAGGTTTTGGTAAATGCTCGTTAAAAATAGCCATCACCAACAATAGCGACATCAAAGAACTGTCTGATCTTGAAGGCAAATCAATTGCTACCACATACCCTATTATCCTGGGTAAGTTTTTGCAAAAACAAAATATCCATGCAGATATTCGCACCATTTCGGGTTCGGTAGAGATCTCTCCGGGCTTGGGCCTGAGTGATGCTATCTGTGACCTGGTATCAACCGGCGGAACATTAAAAAGCAATGGCTTAAAACCATTTGCTGATGTAATGGCATCCGAAGCAGTATTGATAGGCTCAAAAGGCAGCGAAACCAATGATTTGGTACAAGAGTTGATGCAACGCATTCAATCGGTATTACGTGCTAAGGAAACTAAGTATGTGGTATTAAATGTATTAAAAAGCAACCTTGATAGCGTATTGGCATTATTACCGGGCGTAAAAAGCCCATCAGTATTACCATTGGCCGAAGAAGGTTGGGTTGCGGTACACACTGTAATACCCGAGCGCGATTTTTGGGACCGCATAAGCCAGCTTAAACAAGCCGGCGCACAAGGCATTGTTGTAATGCCTATTGAGAAGATAATTTTATAGTTCGCCCCCTAACCCCTTAAAGGGGAAATTAATAAGGCGAGCTTATAATTAGTTATAAACTTTTACTCCCCCTTTAGGGGGATGGGGGGCTAATGAAGACATATAATTATTCAGACTTAAGTAAACAAGATATCACCAAACTGGTGCAACGCAATGTTGACCCGGCTAACGAGATACGCGCTATTGTTGAAGAGGTGCTAACCACCGTGCAACAAAACGGCGACCGTGCTTTGTTTGATTATGCCGAAAAGTTTGATAAGGTTACTCTAAGCAAACTTTATTTGGATAAGGCAGAGCTGGAAGAGGTCGCTTCAACCGTATCGCCTGAGCAAAAAGCAGCTTTAGATATCGCCTACAACAACATTTATAAGTTTCACCAAACACAGTTAAAAACCGAGGATAAGGTTGAAACCATGCCCGGTGTAACCTGCTGGCGCGAGTTAAGGCCGATTGAAAAGGTTGGCTTATACATCCCCGGTGGTACAGCGGTTTTACCAAGTACATTTTTAATGCTGGGGATCCCTGCACGTATTGCGGGATGCCATGAAATAGTTGTTTGCTCACCGCCGCAAAAAAACGGCAAGGTTAACGCATTTATAGCTTACGTAGCGTTGCTGTTGGGTATTTATAAGATCTACATGGTCGGTGGCTCACAAGCTATAGCTGCTATGGCTTATGGAACCGAGACTATTAGCAGGGTTGATAAGATCTTTGGCCCGGGTAACCAGTTTGTAACCAAGGCTAAAACCATCATCCAGTCGACTACCACCACCGCTATTGATATGCCTGCTGGTCCGTCAGAAGTATTGGTAATTGCTGACAAAACCGCGACTCCTGAATTTATAGCTGCCGACCTGTTAGCACAAGCTGAACATGGTATTGATAGTCAATCTATATTAGTTACCACATCGGCACAAATAGCAGAAGCAACATTAGCTGAAGTTGAAAAACAAACAGCCGTTTTACCACGTGCCGAGATTGTTAAGCAAGCATTGGATAATTCATACATCGTAATAACCAAAACGTTGGATGAAGCGATGGACTTCAGCAATGAATATGCACCGGAGCATTTGATTTTAGCAACTGAGAATTGGTCGCAGATCACCGACAAAATCATCAATGCAGGATCGGTATTCCTGGGCAATTTAACACCCGAGAGTGTGGGCGACTATGCATCGGGCACTAACCATACGCTGCCAACCAGCTCGTATTCAAGGGCATATTCGGGTGTATCGGTTGATTCGTTTGTAAAGAAAATTACCTTTCAACATATTACGCCCGCTGGTATAAAAAACATCGGGCCATCAGTAGAAATACTGGCAGATTTAGAAGGCTTGCACGCGCATAAAAATGCGGTGAGTGTGAGAATGAAGAAATAATAATTGTCATTGCGAGTGTAGCGTGGCAATCTCCAATGAGACAGGCGGTGAATCTGCACAGCCGGTTAGTATATGTAGAGATTGCTTCGTTCCTCGCAATGACGGGCGGGTTATAAGAAGAACAAGACCATGTTTAATTTAAACAACATATTAAGAGAAAACATAAAAAACCTTACCCCTTACTCGTCCGCACGCGATGAGTTCCAGGGTGAGGCAAGTGTATATTTAGATGCCAACGAGAACGCTTTTGGTTCTCCATTGGAGGATCAGTACAACCGTTATCCCGATCCCCTGCAATACAACGTAAAAAAGCGTTTAAGCGAAATTAAGGGCCTGCCGGTACGTAATATATTTTTAGGTAACGGTAGTGATGAAGCTATTGATATCCTGTTCCGCAGTTTTTGCAACCCGGGCGTTGATAATGTGATACTGGTTCCGCCTACTTACGGCATGTATGAAGTGTCAGCAAACATTAATGATATTCAAACCAAAAAAGTATCGCTTACCGAAGAGTTCCAGTTAAATTTAGAAGGCATTGCCGAAGCGATAGATAAAAACACGAAGCTGATCTTTATTTGCTCGCCAAATAACCCAACGGGTAATTCTATCAATCGTGATGATGTGGAAACTTTGTTAAACAACTTTGACGGGATTGTCGTAGTTGATGAGGCTTATATCAACTTTAGTCGCCAAAAATCTTTTATACAGGAATTGACCGAGTATTCAAACCTCGTTGTGTTGCAAACGCTTTCAAAAGCATGGGGATTAGCCGGACTACGCGTAGGTATGGCCTTCGCGAGCGAAGAGATCATTGAAGTGATGAATAAAGTTAAACCGCCTTATAATGTCAATGAATCATCGCAGCAACTGGCTTTAAAAGCCTTGGCTAATGTAGAGCAGGTGAATGGCTGGATAAAGGAAACTTTAGCGCAGCGCGA